>JAQGOT010000324.1 GCA_028293465.1 Pedosphaera sp.
TTTTGAAACCGCGCCTCCTCTTTTTAAGCCATGCCGGCTCCCGCAACGGCGCGACGATCCTGTTGCTTCACCTGCTGCGCTGGCTGAGGAGCCAGACCAATTATGAGTTTGACGTGTTGGTCAACGGCGGCGGGGAATTACTGGACGAGTTTCGGGCCGTTGGGCCGACGAAGGTTTGGCGGAGTCCGGCGTTTCTGCTGGGCTCCTTGCCCGGCCGTTGGCGGGCGGCTCTGAAACCTCGCTTGGAAGCGCAATTGCTCAAGGGCCTCCTGCGCGGACGGCATTATGACCTGGTGCATCTGAACACCGTGGCCAACTGGCAGCACGTGCCCTTCCTGGCCACGCGAAGCCGAAGCTTGCTTTGGCATGTCCATGAACTTGAGTACGCAGTTCGTCTCATTACGGGCGGCGAGGGCTGGCGGCAGACCTTCCCGCTCGCCCGCCGTTTTGTGGCGGCTTCCAGTGCGGTCAGGGACGCGCTGGTAAAGGAGTTTAACGTCCCATCGGATAAGGTGGACTTGGTGCATGAATTTATTCCGATCGTCAATCTCTCGTCTGAGGACCGCAAACTGCGACGCCAGCGGGTTCGGAAAGAGTTGGGCTGGCCTGAGGATGCCTTTGTGGTTGGCGGTTGCGGCACGCTTGGCTGGCGCAAAGGAACGGACCTTTTTCTCCAGGCGGCGCGCGCGATTCACGTGAAGGGCTCGGAAAACATCCGTTTCCTTTGGGTTGGCGGCGGTGAGAAGGGCGAGGATTCATTGCAATTCGCTCATGATATCCGGGCCATGGGCTTGCCGGACCGCTGCAAGTGGATCGCCTCCACCGCCAATGTCCTGGATTACTATTGCGCGATGGATGTGTTCGCTCTGACGTCACGTGAGGATCCCTTTCCCCTGGTGATGCTGGAGACGGCCGCGCTGGGTCTGCCGGTGGTCTGTTTTGAAAATTCAGGAGGGGGACCCGAATTCGTCGGGAAGGATGCCGGGTTGGTGGCTCCCTATGCCGATGCCGGCGCTTTCGCGGCGCAATTGACGACCTTGCACGAGAATCAAGAATTGCGCCGACGGCTCGGGGCCGAAGCCGCGTGCCGGGTGCAAACGACATACACGGTCGAACGACAGGCGCCGAAGCTCTTGCGGAGCATGGAGCGAAGCATGGAGCCTTCCTGACCCTTTTCCCCCGCAATGGAAAACTGCGTTGAATCAACAGTGAAACTATCAATCGTCATCATTTGCTGGAATGATCTGAAGGATATTGCCGTTTGCCTTCAGTCGGTTTACGCCCAAACGAAAGCCATCGATTTCGAGGTCATCGTCACGGACAACGGTTCCACCGACGGCTCGTTGGCTTATGTCCGGGAACATTTCCCCGCCGTTCGCATTGTGGCGAATGGCGCCAATATCGGATTTGGCCCGGGAAATAACGCGGGCTTCCGGGCTGCGCGCGGGCAATATGTCCTGATCCTCAACCCGGACACGATCATCCACGATCGGGCGTTGGAGAAGTTGGTGGCCTATGCCGACCAGCATCCGGCGGCCGGGGCGTTTGGCTGCCGCGCGCTCAATTCAGATGGCTCCTTCCAAGGAACTGCCCAACCAAGGCCGACGGTTTTCGGTTATCTCATCGGCGCGTTTTACCTTCGGTGGCTGGGCCGGTTCTCAGACGCCTTCCTGGCTGATGGCTATGCCGGTTGGGATGGACGGAGTGAGCGTGAGGTGGGTTTCCAAGCGGGTTGTTGCCTCTTGGTGCGTGCCGAGTTGTTGAAGGCCTTGGGAGGCTTTGATGAACGGTTGTTTCACCAGTTCGAGGATGCGGACCTTTGCCATCGGGTTTGGAAGTCCGGCAATCCGGTGCTCTTTTATCCCGGTGCTGAAATAACCCACATTGGAGGGCAAAACCGGGGTCGGTATCCAATCAAGGTGATTTTGGAAACGCAGCGCAGCAAGTACAAGTATTTCCACAAGCACTACGGTCCGAACGGGGCCAGGCGCATTCGATGGGTGTCCCTGATCGATTATGGCTTGCGCTATGTTGGTTATCGCCTGCTCCACTGTTTCAAGCGCAACGAGGCTTTGGAAAATCGGCTCAAAATGTATCGGGTCGCCATTCAATGGCACTGGGGTTTGGATCCGGTCCGGTTCATCGAAACCGGCGCCGAACCGGACCTCGGCTATGCGCCCTTGGCAGGTGCATCTGAGTCCGGCAAAAAGGGCCTTTCTCAAAATTTGAGCTGTGTCTGAGATTGGCAGGGCACCGATCAAGGGCAACCGGGTAATTTCCGAGCCTGCTTTTTCCCTGCGCTGACCCAAGGATTCCGTATTGGTACGGATAGCTTCTCCGTATTAAACGGCGGTAAAAGGAGGTCAATAATTCTGTTTTCTGGGGTGGTTCCTGCTAGAATTCAGCTGTTCTATGAAACGTCACAGCCAAGCTCTAGCAGTTTGCCCAAAAATTTGTAAGCCACCCGGGTTTATTATTTTTTCTGCGATTGGAATGAGATGTGCGGATTGGCTAGAGGGTGATTTTGAGGAAAACCAATATAATCGAGGGTTTGCTGTATCCTGCGGTTGGCGGTGGTCAATTATGAGAATTTTCTGTAAGCATTTCGCGCACAACGTGAGAAGGGCGCCTAGTTCGGGGAGAGGTCTCCTGCTCGCCGTTCTGTCGGTCTTTTGTCTGGCACCGCAGATGCGAGCCCTAGGGACGCAACCGATGGTAGCCATCCATGACTCGGAGTTGACCCGGGCTCTGGAATCAACCGTTGCCGCTTTCCCAACTCCGTCAGGGGGAGGCACCACCGGCTTCGAGTGGTGGCCGACCAACTGGCATTATTTCGTAATGCCCGAGTCCGTCAATGAGGCGCTCCAATCCGATGGCACCGCGTCCACGGTCGTGAGTGATGATGATGTCAGTGCAGGACTGTTGTTGACCGATGGTGTCCCCACGTATCCGATCGTGGTGAGCCTGGCGTCGGAGGCGATTCGCGACGACGAAATCCCGGAATTCACCAACTATGTGGCCGCTGGCGGCTTTTTGCTTGTCGGCTCCTCATCGTTCACACGCAACACCGATGGCACCAGCCGGGGTGATTTCGCCTTCGCGGACGAGTTAGGGGTGCACATGGTCAGCCCGGGCCTGACAAACTGGGCCGCCAACACCACTTTTACCAAGCAAATCGACCACCGCATGATCAGCCACATTCCCAGCGGGGTCTTAACTTGGGCCATGCCTTCTGCGGCTGAGGAAGTTTCGTGGGGCGTCTCGCCAGCCCATCCTTATTCGCCGCCACACGCCATCTGGCAGGTGCAATCAACCAATGCCATCGTCCTCGCGCAGGGGGATAATTTTCCCTACCTGACCATCAAAGCGTATGGCAAAGGCTATTTCATCTATTATGCCGGCATGCAGCCGCTGGTTGGACATGGCGGTTGGGCGCCCGGCATGTATGCGTATGTCACTTTCCGGAAAGCCATCGAATGGGCCTTTGAATCGGCGAAACTTCCGGTCGCGAAGCTCAGCCCTTGGCCGTATCAGTATGACGCCGCTTTCATGGTCCGCCACGACTTGGAGGATTACGCGGATGAAATCAACGGGATTGAAACCTCGGCGCAGTTCGAAAATTCTGTCGGTGCCCGCGGTGATTACTTCTTCTGCACCGGGACTTTGCGGTCTGACATGGCCTCCGCGTACAACACCAACTCGGTGGTTCTCAGCCTCCGCCGGGCGGCTTCCAACTACAATGCCACCATCGGCCCACACAACGGGGGGCTAAGAAACCCGAATAATCCCCCCCTGACGAATGTGGACTTCGATTATTGGCACTGGGGCCCGGATGAAGCATTGGACGCCAACCCGCCGGGTTACGCGAGTGGTCAAGCCTATGCCCTGGCGTCAGTTTCCAGTTCCTTCGGCGATATCGAGTCCTGGCTGCCGGGCTACTCCACCAACGGCCTGCGAGCCTGGGTGTCACCGTACTTTAACGCGACGCGCGAAGGCTCTTTGGAAATGGAAGCTGAACTCGGCGTCAAGGTCACGGGCGACGAGAAGCTCACGCCGTTCCCGCATTGGACCCTTTCGACGCTCACCTCCGGAAAGCGCTTTCCTTTTGTTACTCTCCCGGTCAGCGATTGGTTCATCGGTTCCCAGGTGTCCCAAACCACGGAGACTGGTCACACCTCCGCCAGCATCCATTCCCTGGTGGATTTTTATTATCAAATGGGGGCGCTCATCAACCTCTACTCCCACTCCCTATCCAGCGGCCAGGGCGCGGCCAACCTGTTGGTTGCGGATTACATCACCTACAGTCTTAATGCCAGCGTCCATCCGCGCATCTGGTCGGCCAACTCCAAAAGCCTGTACGGTTGGTGGCTGCAGCGCTCCAACGCCCAGGTCACGGCGGCTTCGAGCAACGATGGCAACCGGTGGGAGACGATTCTGTCCGTGGCGGGCGCCACCGACCCGGATACGGCCGTGGAATTTGTGCTGCCCAGTCTCGGCTCGGTCTCCGCGCTTGAGGTGCTCACGAACGGAATCGCGGCAACCGCGAGCGGCTATCGTACGAACGGCCAGACCCTGAAAGTAAAAGTTGGTGTTTCGGTCACCAATGTCGTCGTTAGCTATCTCCTTATTCCCAAAGCCCAGCCGGATTACTATTCGGTCAACACGGGCACCACCCTCACCGTGCCTGCTCCGGGTGTCTTGAACAACGATACGAGCGATTCCGGCAGTACAGGTCTGACCGCAACTTTGGTGAGCGGTCCGACCGGCGGCACCTTCAACCTGAACCCCGACGGCGGATTCAGTTACACCCCGCCCACGAATTTCACCGGCACCACCAGCTTCAGTTACCAGGCCGACGATGGCCAGACCAACTCCATTGCCACCCCGGTAATCCTGTCGGTCATGGGGCCTAACATTTTGTTTGCGGATGATTTTGCCCGTCCCGCGGGCGCGGATCCCTTGGTGCCATGGCAGGTGGCCAACGGCAGCTCGGTTATCAGCAACGGGGTGTTGCAAAGCACCAGTTTGCTGACGAACTATGGGAACGCGTTCGTTACCAACAACTGGACCAATTACTCCGTCCAGGGTCGTTTTCAATTTCCTGCCGGCGCGTTCGGCGGCGGGCTGAGCGGACGGTTGGACCCGATCACCGGAGCGCATTACGCAGCCTGGATTTATCCGGAAGGTTCGCAGGGGGGATCGTCGGTTCTGAAACTCGTCAAATACCGCACCTGGACGACCTGGAGCGGCAACACCATGCAAACAGTAGCTCTCCCCAGTGTCGGTACAAACCCGCACACTTTAAAAGTCGTATACTTGGGGAACCAGATTGTCGTTTCGTACGACGGCGTCCAATACATCAACGCCACCGATACCAATTTTGATAATCGCCCGGCGTATCTCAGCGGTGGAATCAGTGCGGACATGTGGACCTCCCCATCTCCCTACACGATGCTGGTGGATGACATCATGGTGGCGCCTGCCTCGGCGGTGCCGATTGCGAATGATGACAATTACAGCCTCAACGCCGGATCGGCGCTCTCGGTGCCCGGGCCCGGCGTGCTGGTGAATGATATCGGGGGTATCGGGGGGTTGAGCGCCGTGTTGGTGGACCCGACAGCCAACGGCATCCTGAGCCTGGCCAGCAGTGGTGGCTTCAGTTACACCCTCACCAACGGGTTCGTCGGTACCGACAGCTTTACCTATCGGGCCAACAACGGAACCACCAGCTCGGGCCTGGCAACCGCAACCATCACGGTCTTACCAACGAATGCGCCGCCCGTGGCGAACGATGACAGCTTTTTCGCGGCCATGGGCACAACGACGACCGTGACGGGGCCGGGGGTGCTCGGGAACGATACGGATGCCGATGGGAATGTTCTCTCGGCTGCTCTGGTGACCGGTCCCGATCATGGAATTTTCAATTTGAATTCCAACGGCGGGTTCACCTACACCCCGACAAACAACTTTTCCGGGACCGACATCTTCACCTACCGCGCGAACGATGGGGTGACCAATTCAGGCACGGCGACGGTTACCATCACGGTGGGGCCGTCCAATCATGTGCCCGTCGCCAGTGACGATAGCTATAATTTCATTGCGGGCACGACGCTGACCTCGGGGGCTCCGGGTGTATTGGGGAACGATACCGATGCTGATGGGGATGTTCTGACCGCCGGGTTGGTCAGCGGACCCGAGCATGGTTTGTTGACGTTGAACGCCAATGGCGGGTTCAGCTACACGCCCACCGACGGTTTTGCCGGGACCGACACCTTTTCTTACCGGGCGAACGATGGACAAACCAATTCAGCAGTTGCGACCGTGACCCTCATCGACCCGGTCTCGGAGTTGTTGTTCTCCGACGATTTCACGCGCGGCACCGATCCCGCACCGGTGGCTCCCTGGGTGGTGCGGGTCGGCAATTGGAGCGTGAGCGGGGGATCCTTGCTCGGCGGCACCAACACCCAGTCAACCTACGCGAACATTTATCTTACTAACAAGTGGACAAACTATTCAGTCCAGGCCCGGATGCGCTTTCCGGCTACGAATGTGTTTGGAGGCGCTTTGGCCGGTCGTTTGGATCCGGTCACGGGAGGGCATTACGCCGCTTGGATTTACCCCGAAGGCTCACCGGGCGCTTCAAACATCCTGAGGCTGGTCAAATTCCAGAATTGGACAAGCTGGGGGTACTTCGGGACGACTTTCGTGCCGATCCAGCAAGTGAATCTGCCCGGGGTAGGCACCAATTGGCACACCGTCAAACTGGCCTTCTTTACCAATCAAATTGCGGTTTATTACGACGGGAACCAGGTGATTAGCGCGCCCGATATCGAAGCACCCCCTTATCTCAGCGGGGGCGTGAACCTCGATATGTGGACCGACGTCGTCCAGTATGTCATGTCCGTGGACGATGTGGTTGTCAGTCCGTTGGTGCTCGATGACAGCTACAGCTTGGATGCGAATACCAACTTGAACGTGGCCGCGCCGGGGGTTTTGGGTAACGACACCGAAGTTTATGGCACAAATCTGACAGCGGTTCTAACGGTCGGACCGGCGAACGGCGTTTTAAGCCTCAACCCCAATGGCGGGTTTACCTACACTCCAGCCAGCAATTATTTCGGCTTGGACAGCTTCTCTTACCAAGTCATCGACGGCCAGACCAACCTGGGCGCGGCCACTGTGACCATCACCGTAAACGGAAGCCACAACGGGCCTAGCCTGGTCGTCCAGCCTCCCCGGACCATCGGTGAGTTGACGACTCTGATCGTGACGAATACCGCCATTGACTCTGACATTCCGACCACGGTGCTGACCTATTCCTTGATCGCCCCCCCGGCCGGAGCCGGCATTGACACTAACGGCATCATCACTTGGACGCCGACCGAGGCGCAGGGCCCCACCACGAACCTGATCACCACGGTGGTGACGGACAACGGACTGCCGCCCTTCAGCGCAACCAACAGCTTCACGGTTATCGTCAATGAGTTGAACAGCGCGCCCGAGCTGCCCGCGCAGACCAACCGGACGATTACGGAGCTGACCATCCTCACCGTCACCAACACGGCCAGCGATTCGGATATCCCTCTGAATGTATTGACCTACCAGTTGGTGGCGCCGCCTGCCGGCCTGACCATCACCACCAATGGTGTGCTCACCTGGACGCCCAGCGAGGCGCAGGGCCCCAGCACGAATTTGATCACGACCATCGTGACCGACAACGGGGTTCCGCCCTTAAGCGCGACCAACAGTTTCACGGTGATCGTCAACGACGTGAACAGCGCGCCCGTGCTGTCGGTGCAGACCGACCGGACGATTGCGGAATTGACCACCCTCACAATCACCAACACGGCCAGCGACTCTGATATCCCTCTGAATGTATTAACATATCAGTTGGTGGCACCGCCCGCCGGCCTGACCATCACCACCAATGGAGTGCTCACCTGGACGCCCAGCGAGGCGCAGGGCCCCAGCACGAATTTGATCACGACCATCGTGACCGACAACGGGGTTCCGCCCTTAAGCGCGACCAACAGTTTCACGGTGATTGTCAACGAGGTGAACAGCACGCCGGTGCTGCCCGCGCAGACCAACCGGACGATCAACGAGGTGACCTTGCTCACGGTCACCAACACCGCCACTGACTCAGACCTGCCGGCTAACCTGTTGACCTATCAGTTGGT
>JAQGOT010000330.1 GCA_028293465.1 Pedosphaera sp.
AAGAGCCCGCTTTGGGCGTAGGTTGTTCCCAGTTGGTAACAGAAGCCTGGCTCGTCGAAGGGGCCGTCTTCCTGCAGGATCTGATCCCATCTGCGATAGGCGCCAAACTTCTCCTCGATCGCTTTCAAGGTCTGGAGGACGGGCTTTTTGCCCGCCTGCAGGTCGCGGTTGAGGGTTTGGTTGATCTGGGCGGCAACGTTGTCTGGATTCAACTCTTGGGCCTGCTTGAAACAGTTCGCCGCCTCGGGATATGCCCCGGTTTTCTGCAGCTCCGTACCCCAGTTGTTAAGGGCGCGTGAATAGAACATGCCGGCGACTTTCGCCCGGAAGTCCGGTTCCTCCTTCAGCCGCAATTTCGCGATCAACCGTTCCAGCGGGCTGGATCGGCGCGACTCGGCCGGTGGCTTGACCGCGCGGGCGATGCGGGCGAAGTCCTGATCCTCAGCCGCACGCCAGAACTGCTGATTTTCTGCAATCTGTTCAGGGCTCGAGCGGGGGGCAAGGAATGTGCCGGGCGCGTAAGGCTTCAACTCATAAATCAGACCGTGCGGTTGGGCATAAAGCTGCTCGAAAAAATAGCCGAAACTCGGATGCAGGTAATAAAGAGCATGTTCCTTGGAAAGCAGAAAGAGCATTTGTAATTGATCCACGGGGCCGAGAATTTCTTTGACGTGTCCCCCGAGCACTTGGGCGAGCTTGAACTGAGGATACTTCTTATCAAGAAATTGAAGGTAATTCGGATCCTGGTTCAAGGCACCGGTGTCCAGCAACAAAGAGCCCGACTTCCGGCCCTTTTGGTTCATGAGCGCCTGAAGATAAAACAGGCGGGAAGGATCATCGCTCAAAACCACCCCCCCTTCGGGCGGGAGCGAACGTTCCAGGCGGGCGAAGTAATGACGCAGTGGATCATCATTGTTCCCCCGGATGTGCGGCAGATTACGGTAAATCAGGAAGCCTGGGGCGGTGACCAACAGGAGCCAGATGAAGACCGTTACGCCCCGGTTGATGAAGGCAAGGACGGCTGGCGGTTGGTGGCGGGCTTTGGGGATTTTGGTGCCGAAGACCAGTAAAAAATAGCCGCTGAAATAACCGATGCTCAGAGCCCCCAGATAGTAAAAAGTTAGGAACGGGTAGCCACGGCCCATATGGCGCGGGCTGACCGGGGAGTCATACGCATCCCAGATCCCGGCAATCAGAATCAGCCCATGAACAATATGAAACATGCTCGTGGCCAGAAATATCCCGAGCGGACTAGTGTCGCCGAAGAAGGAAGCCCAGCGGATACTCATCACGAAAACCGGCAGCACGGAGGTCAAGCCGAGCAAGAGGAGCACCACCCTGGGGAAGGTAGTCAGGAGGGAAATGTACGAATTGAAAATCACGTGCAGACCAGTCCAGAAGTTCAGGTGCCCGATCGTCGAAAGGCTGGCCATCAAGGGCAGCACCAGAAGCAGGGACAAGCCAGCCAACCAGCAGAACAGCGTGCGGACCAGGAATTTCAGGTTGAAAAAATTCAAACCTTTGATCCAGATCACCGCCACCAGGAAACCTGGAAGAAAGCCGACCATGGCCCAGTTGTTGGCGACGGCGAGGCCGTAAACAAAAGCGAAGCGGTCAAGCCAGGATGCTTTTTGATCAACCCGGAATTCGAGCAGACAGCGGATCAGGTAGGCGAACAGCAGCAGGTCCAGCATCTCGCCGGTGGCTTCGGTGGCATGCTCCCAGAACGTTAATTGCAGGCCGCAGACCAGGACAGCCAAAACCGGGGGTAACCACGCGTTGCGAATCGTCAATAGGGAGAACTCGCTTTGTTCCCGTTGTCGCTGGTCATAGGTGCGGTCATGCGGCAGTAAAGCGACCGAGCGGGTGAGCAGCGCCAGGATCAGGGCGGCACACACGGCCGAAAACAGATTCAAGGCGAACGGGAAAATGCCCGCCGGAAGCCAATGGAAAGGCCAGGTCGCCAAATAGGTCAGCGGGGCGAGCAGGTTCGGCTTCCAGTTTAAACCATCCGCCACGACGATCGTCCGCAGATTGACGGGGGAAATCCCATGGTTCAGGGTGATGAGGTAGGCAACAAACATGCCAGCCGCCAGCAGCCAAGGGAGCTTGGAATTGACAAAGCTGCGGGACGGGTTGGATTCGCGTTCGTTTGTCATCAGGCGGCCGGAGTTGGAGTCATGCTCATGTATGTATGATTGGCGGGCTTAGGTTGTAATTGGTGCGGGAACTCTACCTGGATTAGGGCATGGACTTCAACCGCAAATCTGCAACACATTCCACATGCGCGGTTTGCGGAAACATGTCCAAAGGATTCACTTTCACCAACTCAAAGACACCATCGGCGCATAAAATGTTCAAGTCCCGCGCCATGGTGGCGGGATGGCAGGAGATATAAATGATCTGCCGGGGGCGGGTTTGGCGGAGTTGCTCCAAGCTTTCGGGGTGCAAACCGGTGCGCGGGGGATCCACCAAGACGCAGGTATCGGCGGCGGAAAAGCGGTCGAGCAGGGTGGGGAGGAGGTCCTCGGCTCGGCCGGCCAGAAATTCACCGTTGGCGTGGCCGCGTTTGGCGGCGTTCACGCGGGCGGCCTTGATCGCTTGCTGGTCGAGTTCCACGCCGACGAAGCCCTGGACGAGGTCTGCCAGTTCGACACTGAAAAACCCGACGCCGCAATACACGTCCACCAAGAAACGGGCGCCGCCGTCCTTGAGGCATTGCCGGGCAACTTCCACAAGCTTGGGCAGCAGGAAGAAATTGTTTTGGAAGAAGGAATCCCGCGGTACCTCCCAGTTTTCCGGGGCCACCCGCAACACCACCTTGATCCCCCCTTTGGGCGGCGGGTGGGCGCGGACGTGGAGGATTTGCTCGTTCAGGGCCGGCTCAGCGATTTTGCACTCTTCAATGTCCACAACGAGCCGGTTATCAGCGCGGATGAAGCCGATATTCAACCCCTGCTTGAACTTGTCCCACTGGCTCCGGATCATGATGCGGTTCCGATAACCGTACGGTTGCGGACACGGGATGACCGGCGCAATGACGGCGGAGGCAAAACCGCCGATCCGCTCAAAGAGGTCGCAAATCTGTTTGTGCTTGAGCTGGAGCTGGACCGCGTAATCAATATGCTGGTATTGGCAGCCCCCGCAGTCTCCGAAGTAACGGCAAAGCGGCGTCACCCGGTGGGGAGAGGCCTGGGTCACTTGCAACAACCGCGCCCGAGCAAAGCGTTTCTTGACTTCCGTGATTTCCACCTCGACCACCTCACCCACCAACACGAACGGCACGAAGACGACAAATTCCCCGACGCGCGCCACGCCTTCGCCGCCGAAGGCGATGTCAACGATGGTCACGGAACACCGGTTGCCGACGGAGAGGGTCGGAGTTTGAGCGATTACTTCATTCATGGAAAACGCATCCACACTAAATCAAAAAGTAACGCCCTGATAATGTCAAGGCGAGGAGTTTTGCCGGTGTGACCCGTGATTCAGCCCTGGTCCGGCAGGCTGATGGCCGGGTTTTATTTGGCGTGGGGGACTTCCTCGTAATGCTTGCGCAACAGATCCTCGCCAAAATCATTGGCAAAATCACGCCAGACCGTGTGAACGTGGTTGGCATCGTTCTGGGTGTTATCGAATTCCAACAGGAAGGTCGGTCCTTGGACGCGGTAATAGTGGCCTTGGCCGGGTTCCAGCCCGCCCGCCCAGGCAAAGTGGACCTGGCCCCAACCGGCCTGTTGGATTTTTTGCAAATCCTCGTCGGCAATCTCCGCACGATGCCGGAAGGCGTAATCCTTGACCAACGTCATGAGCTGTTGCTTTTGCGCCGCGTTCAGGTCGGCGACGGCCAACCCTTCCGGGCTGAGCTGTTGGACCCGGTGGGCATTCGTGGTGATGAACTCCTTGGGGGCGTCGTTGGTGAGAATGGCGGTCTTTTGTTGCTTCGGGGTGAGGCATTTGACGAATTGGCGGCCGAGGTCGTCCTCCTCGCCCAACACCCGCAACCCTTGGCGCGGACCGGTCCGGACTTCCGCCGGATTGGAACCGAAAAAGGCGGGCGTCGAGGCCAGCACACGGTCGCCGCGAACCACAAAATTCAACGAGAGATGATGCCCCTCCACGCGCCAGCCCCAGGGCTCGGTGGCACCCGGCTTGCCGAAGATGGTGAAGTAATAGAGATCCGGATTGCGGCGACCGGCGGTGTCGTTTTCCATTTCCTTGAGAATCTGGTCGAGACTCATGATGGTGGTGGCCTTGGCGTAACCGCGCTGGCTGAGGCCGCTGCTGAGGAGCGCGTGGGCGA
>JAQGOT010000340.1 GCA_028293465.1 Pedosphaera sp.
TGTGCAAATGATCTGATCAAAGGTACCCAGCTCGGCAGCGCGTGTCTTTAGATTTCGCAGGTCAATCGCCAGGAACTTGATGTCATTCAACCCAAACAGCGACGCTCGCGCGCGCGCCTTGGCCAGCGGCTGCTCGTCATAAGATCCAGCCAGCACTTGGTTGCCGAGGGCGGCGGCGGCAAAACTAAAACAGCCGTTCCCACAGCCGGCGTCGAAGGTCCGGATGGCTCCGCCGGTGAGACGAGACTTCAACCAGCGCCAACGATCCATCACGAGTGGATCGCCAAATCGCAATGTCAGTTTCCAGCCGACTAGTTGCAATAACTTCATGAAAAACGGCCCTCCACCGGCGATGCGAGCTTCGTCAAGAGCGTCAGGGCGATTCTATCCCAATGGAAATTGTTTTCATAGAACGCTTCGAGCTCCAGGTTGGGAATCGGGGTGCTGAAGAGGTGTTGTTCCAACCATTCCGCAACCTGGTCTGCGAAGGCTTGCGCACAATCAGCGGAAGACAGGAGGAAGGTGTTGGGAGTGGAGGCAAATAACTGGTCTGTCCACTGCGACCGCGTCGACGCCACCGGGATGCCGTGCTGCAACGCGGCCAGGATCGAACCTCTGCGGGTTGAGACACCGTCGGAAAAGGGTGAAACAACGGCGTCCATGGCGCGGAGTCGAACACCGACCTCGGCAGGGTCCAGATGTCCAGCGTCGATGACATTCGTGCTTGGGCAAGCCATGCGTACGGCATCTCCATGCGGACCTACGTAGAGGAGCACAGTCCGGCGGGAGGGCTGCCGACGGGTAACTTCGGTTACGGCTTCCGCAATCCAATCCAACTGGCGGCTGGGGTGAGCCGTCCCAAAAAAACCTAATACAATGGTTTGACTGTCGAAGCCGAGCCGCGCACGCGCTTCTTCGCGCCCGACGGCGCTCACCGGAATATTCGAACCCACGGGCAAATGATGCACCCGGAGACCGCGGGCGGCGCGACGCACTTGTGGGGTCCACCGTTCCGTCGAGACAAACGCGACTTCCACGGCGCGGCATACGGCATTGAAGATGGGTCGCTGCCATGAGTACATTACCGCGTACTTAGCCGGCCACTTTGGCACGCATGCTTCATGAAACATGGCGGCAACGCGCGTGTTCGGCAGAGACCGAAGGGTGGCGAGGGTCCATGGTACCCAAGGGCAGAAGCCGCGCTTTCCAAAGCTGAAGGGGTTGTATTGGAGGACCACCCAATCCAGATTACGCTCGCGGAGCAGACTCTTCAGACGGCCGAATGATGACGGATGACGCAAGTCAAAGAATGGAACCACTTCCACATCGGGCGCCGCGGTTCGCCCGGCGCCAATTCCAGTGTAGACTTCTACCGGCAAACTTATTTCAGGCCGTTTGGCTAAAGATTTGGCAAGCCACCAAGTATAATCGCCGATCCCATCGCGATCGGGGGGGAAGCCAGCCGAGACCAGGCCGATCCTCATGGGCTCGTTCTTTTGTGCGCGTCGATCACGGACTCCAGAATTGCCATTAGCTGCCCGGCAAGCGTTTCGGGATTGAAATGGGCCTCAGCAAGCTGGCGGGATGGAGCAGAGTTGCTTGATCCGGCGTTGCGCCTGCGGATGGACATCTCGTGAAGAGCCAGGGCAAGGGTTTCTGGTCGATCGTCGGCGAGGTGAAGGTCACGCGCGCAGAGGTAATCTGCATTGCCGTTCGTTCTGCCCACTATTACAGGGAGGCCGCAGGCTTGCGCTTCCGCAACCGACGAGCCAAAGTTCTCTTCTTCGCTCGGCTGAATCAGCACATCATGCGTCTGGAGCAACTCAGGAACTTGCTCGCGGGGGAGGGATTGAATCCAGCGCAGGCGTTCCGGAAACCCGAACTCCCGAATGAGCTTGTCGTAACCGTGCACGAAGCCGACTTCACCAACGATCGTCAGGCTGACGTCCTCGTCGTCTCGGAGCGCCAAGGCCGCTCCGTCTAAAAAGAGATCCAGGCGCTTGCGCGGGACGATTCGGCCAAGCCACAGGAGGCGGAGCGGACTGGACGTAGCTTGTTGGACAGCGATGGACGGCGGGCGGAACAATTCGAGATCGATGGGATACGGAAGCGTCGAGAGGCGGTGGGGAGAGATGCGGTACGTCGTCGCAAGACAATCGCGGGAGACGCTGCTGCCGACTATGATATGATCGCTGAACTGAAGCTTAGGCAGCCCCAGTCCGGAGAGCCGGAGACGGGCGAGTAATTCCCATTTCAAAGCCTTGCGCCACCCGGAGAGCCGCCGGATTTGCGCCCGGTGCCGCAGGACTGAACGGGCGTCTGTTCCCGGCGGACCTTGGGCGAAGCTGATCGCCGGCACCCCATTCACTCGTCCCTGCGCGTAATCGCCCAACCAAAGTACCGCGTCATACCTGCGGTCACGGTGCTCCACGCCCATGCGCCGGACCAGGAGCCGGTTGTAGCAGGCCGCGTCGTTCCGCGCGGCCACAAAGCCCAAGCCGGGGACATTTCGAACCGTGTGACGAAGCCGATCTGAGTAGTGATTCACCGCCGGGACGAAGCGGAAACCGCGCCGCTGACCGATCGCTGGCCTCGGATCGACAAAGGACGGCTTCGAAAAGAAATCGATTTCCATTCCTGCATCCAGCAACGCACGCAAGAGTAGAGCATTGGCGGCGGCGACACTGCCGGCCTGCTCAGAGACGAATCCGGTGCATGCCAGGCGGAACCGCTTGGAAGTGCGATCTTTCGGGACCGACTTGGCAGGGCCAGATTGCTGTAGGTCGATTTGCATCAGGTTTGCACGACCACGGACGATGTGCCGCCGGGGCAGCTACCATGTCGCCGGGGAGCTCTAGAGGGCGGCCGGATCAAGGCGCCAGTTCCGCCCACCACATGCCTTGATTTCGTCCGAGGCGCACACAAGAAAAACCATATGCTTCTACGATGTTCTTCGCGCAATCGCCCGTATGCTCGGCGGCCCTCTCCAGGTTGTTTTCGAAAACAATTCTACGGATTCGACGTTCTTCAAGGAGACGTCTTGCACCGCTCAAGACTAGCGCCTCCGCTCCTTCAACATCGATCTTCAGCAAATCAATGAATTCATCTCCGATCACCTCATCGAGGCGGACACAGGGAACCTGCGTCGCACCAGAGGCCGCAATGCCACCCCACCCGGTCTGATCAGCCGGCCCCTCGGCAAAACTGATTTGCCCCTTGGAATCAGAAGCCGCAGCCGCCACGATCTTGATGCGTTCCCGTAGACCATTACCGTCTCGATTTGCGGTGAGCAGGGCGACATTGCGCGCGACGGGCTCCACCGCAGTGACTCTGGCATGATCACTCAGGGAAGCCCAAAGCAGGGAGAAATAACCCATGTTGGCTCCGACATCCACGAAGCGGGTGGAGCCGCACCGGACCATTGCGACAATCCTCCGCGACAGATACCATTCATAGATTCCTCCGAGAGCGATGCACCCCGAAATGATGTCGCCGGGGACCAAGTTCCACATGTAAATGTTCAAAGCGAACTCTAGAGCAGCGCCTCTGTACAGCGGAGTGAATTCGCCGAAGCGATCGAGGTATAAGCGATAAAATAAGGACTCGCGCCATCGTGGCGGACAGATCCGCATCAGCCACGGTCTTTGGTTCACTACTGGAACCTGAATTGCCATCGGTTGAACCTACGAATTTCCGGCGAAAGATGGCTCGCTGT
>JAQGOT010000347.1 GCA_028293465.1 Pedosphaera sp.
CGGTCGAAGCCGTCAAACGACTGCGTTTGCGGGGCATTCCTTTGGTGGGTTACACCTGGTGGCCCGTGCTCGCGATTGTTACCTGGGCTTACCGGCAGGGCGTGCATCCTCCGGCGTATTATCTGAAACAAATGGGTTTATGGGATTTGGACCCGGAACCCACTGCGGAAATGCGCCGGCTCAAAACTCCGCTGGTAGATGCCTACCGTGATCTGGTCGGGGGCGGATGGGCAGCCGTGGGCCGTTTGCAACTGAACCAACAGAAAGGATAAACGAATGTTACGCAGCTTTTATTTCGCCGGTTTCGAATGTGCCACGGGCTACAACATGCACGGGGAATGGATTGACCAGATCGCCGCCACCCAGCACGACCAACATGTCGATGCGGATTACCGGCGGCTGCGGGAGGTGGGACTCTATGCGGCGCGCGAAGCCATCCGCTGGCCCTGTGTCGATGTGCGCGGGCGGTATGACTTCCGTTCGGTGCTCCCGTTTCTGGAGGCGAGCCGGAAGCACGGGATTGAGCTGATCTGGGATCTGTTTCATTACGGCTATCCGGAGGACATTGATTTATTCTCCAACGAATTCCCGAAGCGGTTTGCGGATTATTGCCATGCCGCCGCGCGCTTCATCCGTTCAGCGCAGGAGGAACCGTACTATTTTACCCCGGTCAACGAACCCTCTTTCATGGCTTGGGCCGCAGGGGACAAAGGGCGGTTCGCGCCCCATTGCAGAGGCAAAGCTAACGATCTCAAAATCGCGCTAGCCCTGGCGGGCATCCGGGGAATCGATGCCATCCGCTCCGTCATTCCGGAAGCCCGCATGGTGAACGTGGACCCGGTCTGCCAGGTCGTGCCGCCGGCGGACCGCCCGGATTTGGCCGGGGCGGCGGAGCACTTCAGCCAGACGGCGGTGTTTGAATCATGGGACATGCTTTGCGGGAGGTTACTGCCTGAACTGGGAGGCAGCCGGGCTCATCTGGATATCGTTGGCATGAATTATTACTGGACCAATCAATGGGAGATGGGCAAGGACGAACAACCGTTGAGCGATGATGATCCACGCCGGGTGCCGCTGCGGGACCTGGTGCGCCGGGTCTGGGAGCGTTATGGCGGGGAGTTGTTGATCACCGAAACCGCGCATGTCGATGGCATGCGCCCGGTCTGGCTGGATTATGTGGCGGGTGAAACGAAGGCCTTGTTGGCGGAAAACATTCCGCTGCGCGGCGTCTGCCTCTATCCGATTCTAACAATGCCCGAGTGGCACGCACGACACCAATGGACACCCCTTGGATTGTGGGATTTGGACCACCAGCAGACCACCCTGCACCGCAAGATCTACCAGCCCCTGCTGGAATCATTACGCAACGCACAAGGACGGATCCCGCGGACGGGGGCACCTGTGAACGGAGAAATGTCCTACGAGGCGGGAGGTGGAGCCCGGCTGATCAAGGTGCGTGAGGGTCAACCCAGGCAAATGGACGAACAGGACGGGGCTTATTCCTCCCCGCACATTTGTCCGGAGTGAAGCGGTTGGGGTTGGGCATCCAGTTCCGTGGTCGTCTCGGTCACAGAGACGGAGGATTGCAGCGTGGGGAGGTTGCCGAATTCAAACCAGTATTGGTGAATGCTCCGCAGCATTTCGGTAAATTTTGAAGGATCGCTGGGTTTGACGAAGTAGGAGTTGACCCCGAGATGATAGGCCCCGTTGATGTCCCTCGCCTCGTTGGAACCCGTGAGCATGATCACCGGCAGGCCTCTGAATTCGTCCTGACCGCGAATCCATTGCAAGGCTTCAATGCCGTTGAGACAGGGCAGCTTCAGGTCGAGGATGACGATGCTGGGCATGGGGAAGAATTTGCGATTGGCATAGATGCCGGAGCCGGAGAGATAATCTATGACTTGCAAACCATTGATGACCACCCGCACCGAGCAAGCGGGATCCACTTGCCGAAGCGCCCGATTGAAGAAGAACACATCATCTTCGCTATCCTCGGCCAGTAAAATGGTTTTCATGGTGCGGCTTGCTGCACATTCGATTGTTGCCGCCTCCGCCTCTGCCTCCTAGTAGGTGAGCACCCCATACGTGGATAGGTTAGGGGACAATAACGCGGAACAAGGAAGCACCTGGAGACACGGGTTCGCAGAAGCACCCAGATGATCGGGCACTTTGTCAACCGGACTCGCCACCTCGAACTTGCGGGCGGCGGCTAGAACCGCTCCAACTCCCGAAGGTCCGAACAGCCAGTTGCTCGATTTCCCGCACCACAACCACCAGATCCCGGAAGCGATCCGGTTTAACGAAAAAAGCGTCGGCCCCGAGTTGGCGGGCTTCCTGCCGGGCCTCGGGCAGAGGCGATGCGGTCAACACGACCACGATCGGACGTGGAAAACATTCATTGCCCAAACGCACCAGCAATTTGCGGCCATCGGCACAAGGCATGTCCAGTTCCGTGATGAGCACTCTGGGAAGAGGGAATGTCTCGCGTTCGGCATAGGGGCCCTTGCCGATAAAATAATTGATCGCCTGCTGGCCGGTGCTGACGGTATGGACAACCTGCAGGCAGTCGGTTTGGCGGATGGCGCAAGCCAGCATGATGCAGTGCTCGGCAAAGTCGTCCGCGACCAGGACACGCCATCTGCGTGGGAGTGGCTTCATGGCGCACTGTTTCACGGCTAAGCACCCGAAGCCAATGGAGCGTCAACCTACTTTTCGTAGTCCTCCACCCTTAGCGGTCGGCGTTACTTTCCCGGAGTGAAGGTTGCCCGCCTCGAGATGCGGGCCGGGATCAATCTCCTTCAGGGCCGGCAGCCATCATTTCATGGCTGGGATCCAGCTTGTAAACGAGCTCCACATCTTCCAAACCATACCGTCGGCAGACCTCCACCATGTCCTTGATCGTGCCATACTTTGTGGCGGCGCCGGGCGATTCAACCCAGGTACCGTTCCCTCCTTCCACCAAGTAAAGACCGGTGGCTTTGTGGCGGATGACCCGCTTGACAGGATGTGGTGTCAAATTATCTACCATGGAGCATTTTGATATTAAACACCCCGCCCTGCCATTGGGGAATTGTCCTAATCCATGGCGGATGAAGAAACAGATCACCACCCAAGGACCTGGAACGGGCGATGACCCGATGCAGACCGATTTCTGAGAGTTCCATTCTCCTTGTAAATCTCGTTCGATGCGCTTGCATGGAAAAAAACTGTGGTGAACAGTTAGATGCGTAAAAGTTATGCATCCGGATAAAAACCTTCTGGCTAAACGGACGGTAATCCAGCGTTCATTTTAGATGTATCGCAGGCATAAAAAATCAACCCCGAGCCGCCTGCGGCGCGCTCCAAAAGCGAAACTTCCTCCTGGCAAGGAGGTGATGGCCAGGTCCCAACCAGAGCCGGCGTACGCCATCGTGTTCGAGGAAAATCCCCTCCCCATGTGTATCTTTGACGGTCGCACGCTCGCTCTTCTTTGGGTGAACGAAGCTGCGATCCAGATTTACGGATATTCACGCGAGGAATTTCTGGTAATGAACCTGCGGGAAATTCGTCCCCACGAGGAAGTGCCCCGGCTGCTCGAGTTTCTTGCGCAAGCAGAGGGCCAATCGACTGCGGCCCGGAGCGAATGGCGACACCGCACGAAGGACGGGACGGTTTTTCATGCCGAGGTAATTTGGAGCCGCAGCACAGCATTTCAAGGGAGCGACGATCGGCTGGTCACGGTCTTGCACACGGGTGCGATCAATAATTCCGTGACCGACTCCCAGGCCGGCAACCAACTTGTCCAGACTGCTGAGTGGCGGCGGTCGGAAGCGGTCCTGCGGGAGAGCCAGGAACGGCTGGAGGCGGCGCTGCAGGCTTCCGGTACCGGGACCTTCCGGTGGGACTTCACAACGGACCTGGTGCATTCGGATTCCAACCTGGACCGGTTGTTTGGACTGGCTGGAGTTCGCGCGCCCCATCAGGTGGAAGTATTTCTGGAGAAAGTCCATCCCGAAGACCGCCCCCTCGTCACGGCGGCGGTGGAACGTTCCAAGTGGGAAGGCGCGGACTTCGACCTGGACTTTCGCGTGCGGTGGCCGGATCAGAGCGTCCACTGGCTGGCGGACAAGGGAAGAACGTTTCTGGATGACCAAGGCAAACCACTTTACATGACGGGCGCATGTATGGACATCACGCCCCAGAAACTGGCGGAGCAGAAATTGCGAGAGAATCAGGACCGCCTCCGGTTGATCCTTGAAAACGTAAAGGATTTCGCGATTTTCTCAGTCGATCCAAACGGGAGCATCACCACTTGGAATGTGGGCGCCGAACGGATTTTTGGTTATTCGGAGGCAGAAATTCTCGGCCAAAATTTTGCCCTCACGTTCACGCGCGAGGATCGCGCCGGTGGTGAGCCGGAAAAGGAATTGGTCCAGGCCCACGAAGCCGACCGTTCCCTGGACGACCGCTGGCATCTCCACAAAAGCGGCAAGCTCATTTATATGAGTGGAACCGTCCGTCCGCTGGCGGATGCAAGCGGCAGCCTGCTGGGCTACATCAAGGTGGCGCGTGATATCACCGCGCGCAAACAGATGCAAGAACAGTTGCAGGCCCGGCTCCAGCAACAGGCAGCGGTCGCGCATCTCGGCCACCTGGCGCTGACCGGGGGCGATGAGCAAGCCCTGATGGATCAAACCATGGTGACGGTCGCGCAAACGCTGGGCATCGAGTTTTGCAAGGTTTTGGAACTGCTGCCCGGGGACAAGGCAATGCTGCTCCGCGCCGGCATTGGTTGGAAGCCGGATCAGGTGGGTAAAGCTCATGTGGGGACAGGACGCGAATCACAAGCCGGCTACACTCTGTCCTCAGATTCCCCCGTGATCTCGGACGACCTGCACACCGAGGAGCGTTTCAAGGTGCTGGAACTCCTCCGCGAGCACCACGTCCAGAGCTCCGTGACGGTGGTGATCAATGGCCATGCCGTCGATCGTCCGTACGGAGTCCTCGGGGCGTGCTCGACCGAGTTGCGCAAGTTCACGTCGGATGATGTTAATTTTCTACAGTCCGTCGCGAACATTCTTGCCGCCGCCCTTGAGCGCAAGCACGTCGAATCGGCTTTGGCCCGGAGCGAGAGTCAATTCCGCGAACTGGCCAACGCCATGCCGCAAATAGTCTGGACCGCCGGGCCGGATGGCGAGGTGGATTATTTCAATCAACGCTGGTTCGATTTCACCGGACTTTCCCCCAAAGAATCCCTGGCACCGAACGGCTGGCACCAAATCCTCCACCCCGAGGATTTGCCAGGGCTGCTACGGCGCTGGTCTGCGTCACTCCGGTCAGGCGAGGTCTATGAGGTTGAGGGACGTTACCGGGAGCACAGGGGAGGCGGCTACCGCTGGCAGTTAATCCGTGCCATCCCGGCGAAGGATCCGGACGGACGGGTCCTCCGCTGGTTTGGCAGTTCCACGGATGTGGATGACCAGAAGCGCGCCGCTGATTCGTTGGCGAAAGCCCGGGAGCAGCTCCGCGACTACGCCGAATACCTTGAAAAACGGGTGGATGAACGCACGGCCACCCTGCGGGAGAGCGTTCAATCGCTCGAAGGCGTGCTCTACCATGTGGCGCATGATCTCCGCGCGCCCTTGCGCGCCATGCAAGGGTTGACCACGCTGCTGCTGGAGGAATATGCGCCGCATTTTGATGCCGAGGGCAGGGAATACGCCCAGCGGATTGTGGATGCCGCTTCGCGAATGGATGTGTTGATCCGGGATTTGCTGGCGTATGGCCGGCTTGGCCACGTTCATTTGCCGGTTCAGCGACTCGAGCTGGAGCGGCTTCTGGATTCCATCCTCAATCAACTCTCCTTCGACATCGCGGCCAAAAGCGCGGCGGTGGAGGTACAGCGTCCGCTGGCCCCGGTCCGCGCCAATGAGACCGTGCTGCGTCAGATGCTCACCAATCTGCTGGAGAATGCCCTGCTGTATGTTCCACCCGGAGTCGCGCCTCGCATCCGGATCTGGTCCGAAACCGATGCTGAGACAGTCCGACTCTCCATCCAGGATAACGGCATCGGCATCGATCCGGAACATTACGAGCGAATTTTCAAAGTGTTCGAGCGGCTGCATCGCGTGGAGGAATACCCCGGAACTGGCATCGGACTGGCCATTGTCATCAAGGGAGCCGAGCGCATGGGTGGTCGCGTTGGCGTGGAGTCGGAACCCGGGAAAGGCAGCCGCTTTTGGGTGGAACTCCCGCGTGAGGAATGAGCGCAACCGGCGGTACCGTCGTTCAGCCCATGCTTCCGCGCACGAAAATAAAGTAAGCGATCAGCACGATGGCCAGGAGATACGTCAGCCAGCGCACTTCCTTTCCCCGGCCGCTGAATAGTTTGATGATCGGGTAGCTGATGAACCCCAACGGCAGGCCATCCGCGATGGAATAGGAAAGCGGGATGCCGATGATAATCAGAAATGCGGGAACTGATTCGCTGTAATCTGACCAATCGATCTTGGTTACATTCTG
>JAQGOT010000349.1 GCA_028293465.1 Pedosphaera sp.
GGTGCAAAGAAAGCGCCATGGGGAGACTTCGACGCGAGAGCGGAAGTAAAGTAACTAAATCTCGAGGATCACCGGTTCGGCGGGCACGTGCTTGCCGGCGGGAGCTTTCAGGAATTTGGCGAGGTAAATGCAGTAGTAGGCGCTGGCGAGGGAGAGCACCCCGTTTATTTGAAAATGTGTCATCCGGCCTACCGGCACTTGTCCGAGGATCTTGGCGCTGAGCAGGGATTTGTGGCCCATGTCAAACTGTTGGACGGAGGAATTGATGCTCATGAACCCGCCGCGGTCGCGGGCCTCCACGGCGCCGGTCATCATAGCCATGGCGGGCACCATACGGCCGGACATGCAGATCATCAGGAGGGTCGAGGTCGCAATGGCCACGACGAGCGGCACGCGGGGCAGGTTCGTCAGCACCAGAATGGGAACGGCGGTAGAGAGGGAGGTGAGCGTGAAGACGCGCATTTTTCCCGAGCGGTCGGACCAGCGCCCGACCCAATTCATGCTGAAAAAGGTGCATAATCCGCCGAAGAGATAGATCAGCGGGAGCTGCTTTTCCGTGAGTCCCACGTTCGCGACCATGTAGGTGGCGATGTAGGGAAAAACACAGAAGCCGGCACAGGTCAGCGCGGCCATGAAGAGGTAGGCCTTCTGATGGTCCGGATGCGTCATGATCGCCCAGGTGCGGGCAACGGGATGTTGGTCGCTCGCATGTTCCATGTGGCCCCGCAGCGGAGGGGTGATGGCGAGCACCACCAACAGGATGAGCACACTGAGGGCCGCCAAGCCGAAAAACGGCACGTGCCAATTGTATGAGGTGGCCAGCACGAGCCCCAGAGGCACGCCCACAATGGAGGAGATCGAGAATGAGGACATGATCGTGCCCATGGCCGCGCCGCGTCGTTCCATGGGGACGACGTCGCCAACGATGGACAACACCACCGCGCCCACCACGCCGCCGAAAGCGCCGGCGAAAAATCGGGAAGCGATGAGCAGATGGTACGTGGGGGCGATGGCACAGAAAAATGTCCCGATGGTAAACCCGAGATAGAGCCAGGCGAGGGCCTTTTTGCGGTCGAAACGGTCGAGGAAAAAGCCCGCCGCCAAGCCGGACAGACCGGCCGCAATGCCATAGGCGGAGACGATGTAACCGAACTGGCCCTCATCGATCCCAAAAATCCGCTTATACTGCGGGCCGAGCGGGATGATGATCAGGAAATCGAGAATGGTGGTGAACTGGATCACCGCCAGGGTGAGCAATAGCGAGCGCTCCCGGACGCGTGTCCAAGGTTTGCCGCCGACCAGATTGCCTTCGATGGTTTTCATTTCAATACTGCCAACAGAACCGTGAGTTTAATTCCGCAGGGACACACCGCAAGCTTGATTCGGGTGGAACTCGGAGGTGCCCCAAGAGGCTGGGGATGAATAGTTATGGCATCAAGGCACGAGCACGATTTTGCCCCAGGAACCGGGTTCCATGACCAACTGATGACCGAGGGCGGCTTCCGCCAACGGCAGCTCTTTGCGGATGACGGGGCGGAGCGTGCCATTTTCCAGACCGGCGACGAGTGCAGCGTGGATGCCGGCCAGTTCCTTCTCGGAAGCATTGTTGAGCATCACGCCCAAGATGTTTGCGTCCCGGCTCATCGCGTCGCGGGGATTGATTTCCACCGGGCCGCGGCTGCCGACGACGGCAAGGCGTCCATCCCGCGCCAGCACGGTGAGGTCTTTGCCGAGGTTGATGTGGGAAGCCATTTCCAGGATGACATCGACGCCACGCCCGCCGGTCAGTTCGAGGATTTGCCTGAGGTAATCGGGCGAGCGGTGATCGAGCACATGCTGCGCTCCCTGCTCGGTAACCAGACGCCGACCGGCTTCCGTGCCGCCGGTGCCGATGATGGTCAGACCGGCAGCGCGCGCCAGTTGCACCGAGGCGATTCCCACCCCACCGGTGGCACCATGCACGAGAACCGTTTCGCCGGCCACAGCCTTGGCGCGCTGAAACAACGCCCGATAAGCGGTGGCATAAGGCACGTTGACGGCAGCACCCTGGGAGAAGGTGACCTGCTGCGGGAGAGGATGAAGCTGTGCGGGCAGGCAGAGCGCGTAATCGGCATAGGTCCCGGTGAGGCTGTCGCCGACATAAACCCGGTCGCCCGGTTTCACCTGGCGCACGCCCTCACCCACCGCTTCCACCACGCCACCCGCATCCTTGCCGGGTGTGTAGGGCAAGACCGGCTTGGCCGCATAAGCGCCGGAACGAATGTACGTATCCACCGGGTTGATGCCCGCGGCATGCACGCGCACGAGGACTTGGCCCGGCCCGGCGTGCAGCGTGGGCACTTCCTCCAGTTGCATCACTT
Source organism: Pedosphaera sp. (assembly GCA_028293465.1). Taxonomy (GTDB): domain Bacteria; phylum Verrucomicrobiota; class Verrucomicrobiia; order Limisphaerales; family Pedosphaeraceae; genus JAQGOT01. Next base: position 2,361 of record JAQGOT010000349.1, read on the forward strand.
CCGGCCCGCCAAATTGATGTACTCGAATTGCCTTCATGAGTTGATTTCTGATTTATCCCGAACTGGAAATGGTCAACGATTCAGCGTGGCCATCATCGGTTCGGCATAACGCAATCCGGCCGCGACGCCTTTGGGCGCGACCTCGTCAATGCGAGCGAGATCCTGCGCGGTGAGCACCACGTTGATCGCACCCACATTCTCCTCCAAATATTTCCGGCGCTTGGTGCCGGGGATGGGAACGATGTCCTCGCCCTGCGCCAGCACCCACGCCAGCGCCAGTTGCGCGGGTGTGCAATGCTTTTCCGCCGCTATCTCCTCGATGCGCCGCACGAGATCCAGATTGCGCTGGAAGTTTTCCCCTTGAAACCGTGGCGCTTGGCGTCGGTAATCATCCTCCGGCAAATCCTCAAGCTTGCGGAACCGGCCGGTGAGAAAGCCACGCCCCAGCGGGCTGTAAGCCACAAAGCCAATGCCCAACTCCCGGCAGGTGGCGAGGAGTTCGTCCTCCGGATCGCGCGACCAGAGGGAATATTCCGTCTGCAAGGCGGTGATGGGATGCACTGCGTGCGCGCGGCGGATGGTTTCCGGGCCGGCTTCGGAAAGACCCAGAAAGCGCACCTTGCCCTCCTTCACCAACTCCGCCATCGCGCCAACCGTTTCTTCAATCGGCGTTGTCGGGTCCACGCGATGCTGATAATAAAGGTCGATGACGTCCGTGTTCAACCGGCGCAGGCTGCCCTCACATGAAGCCCTCACATACTCCGGCTTCCCGCTGACCCCGCGCCTGGTCGGATCTGTCGCTGAGCGGATGACCCCGAATTTTGTCGCCAGGACAACCTTGCCCCGGCGATCCCGGATCGCCCGGCCCACCAGTTCCTCGTTCGTGAACGGCCCGTACATGTCCGCCGTGTCAAGGAAGGTCACGCCCAATTCCAGCGCGCGGTCGATGGTCGCGACGGATTCGGCATCATCCCGACCGCCGTAAAAGTCCGACATCCCCATGCAGCCCAAGCCGAGCGCCGACACGACGAGGCCCTGGCTTCCAAGTTTTCGCTGTTTCATTTGGTCTCCTGTGAATTTTTTACCGATGACGGTGCAGTTCCCTGCCCCGCCTGGCATTTAAACGATCGAGCGAACCACTCCTCCATCGACACGCAAAGCCGCGCCGTTAATGGCGGAGGAAAGCGGGCTGCAAACGAAAGCCACCAGCACGGCCACTTCCTCGGTCGTGGCAAAGCGTTTCAAGAGCGAACTGGGCCGCACGAGCCGAAAGAATTCCTTCTCCACACTTGCCGGGCTCGACTGGTTTGCGGTCGCCATTTGCTCCACAAACTGTTCCACGCCTTCCGAACGCGTCGGCCCCGGGAGCACCGCATTCACCGTCACACCGGTTCCGGCAGTGGTTTCCGCAAGGCCGCGCGAAATCGCCAATTGCGCGGTCTTGGTCATTCCGTAATGGATCATTTCCACCGGGATGTTGATCGCCGATTCACTGGAAATAAATACAATGCGCCCCCAGTTCTGCGCTTTCATATTGGGGAGGTAAGCCCGGCTGAGGCGGATTCCGCTCAGCACATTGATCCGGAATATTTCCAGCCATTCCGCATCGGTAATCTCTTCAAACGGCTTGGGCGCATACACACCGAGGTTGTTGACCAGGATATCGAGCGACGGAAATTGACGGGCGAGGGTTTCCACCCCTTCCGTCGTGGCAAGGTCGGCGACACAAGCCAGCACTTCACCGGTGGCGCCGTCGGCCTTGATTTGCTTGATGGCGGCAGCGACACGCTCCGTGGAGCGGCCGTTGACGATGACATCGGCCCCTTCCCGGGCGAGGACCGTTGCAATTGCCAGACCGATGCCAGCGGTGGAACCGCTGACCAACGCCCGTTTCTTTCGCAATTGCAAGTCCATGCCCCGGGAATGTGTTTCAGTTTATCCCAAAAATCAAGCAGCGGCTCGCACCATCTCCAGCTTCTCGATCTGCTTGCGCAATTTGGCCAGCGCCGCATTTTGGATCTGCCGGATGCGTTCGCGGGTCACGCCGAATTTCTGCCCGACCTCTTCGAGCGTTCGCTCATTATCGCCATCCAAACCGAAGCGATAGCGGAGAATCTCCGCCTCGCGCGGGTCGAGCGTGGCAACCAGTTCGCGGAGCATGGAGGTGTTGGTCTTGTCCTCGAGCTGCTCGTACGGAGTATCCGCGTTCTCATCGCCCACCACATCGGCAATCCGGCTCGTCTCGTCGTCACCCAGCGGGGCTTCCAACGACGCGGGACGGATGGCGGCCGTGCGCAGTTGCGCGACCTTTTGCGCGCTGAACCCGAGTTCATCGCCCAATTCCTCATCCGTGGGCTCGCGCCCCAGCACTTCCTGGAGCTTCACCGCGGCCTGGCGCATATGGAACAGCTTGTCCACGACGTGGACCGGCAGGCGGATGGTCTTGGACTGATTGGCCAGCGCACGCTTGATCGATTGCTTGATCCACCAGGCGCTGTAGGTGGAAAGCTTGGCGCCCTTGGCGGGGTCGAAGCGTTCCACGGCTTTCATCAAGCCCATGTTGCCTTCGTTGATCAGGTCGAGCAACGGCATGCCATAGTCCTCGTACTCGCGGGCGATCTTGACGACCAGCCGCAGGTTGGCCTTGATCATCTGCTCCCGGGCTTTCTTGTCGCCCTTCTTGATGCGCGCGGCGAGTTCGTTCTCCTCTTTCAGAGTGAGCAGCTTGGTCTGGCCCACCTCGCGAAGATAGAGGTTGAACGCCGTGTTGCCGTCATACGGCAACCGTTCGTGAACTATTACGGGCTCGTCCCTTTCGACATCGCGGGGAACCAAGGTTCGCGCGGCCACCCCCTCATCCGCCGGCTCTTCCAGTTCGATGATTTTGGAGGATTCCTCCGGGGTCACCTTCCGCCGGGAGGCTGGCTTGCGTCCAGGCCGGGTTCCCCGACTGGGAAATGTTGATTTTGTCATTAGCTTGTTCGCTTTCACAAAAGTTCCTTTGTTTTATAAAATATTGGTTGGTGCTGGTGTTCGTGGCTTACCACCGGGCCATACGGGCCGATCTTTGGCGTTCCAAAATCTGGCGTTGCCGCTCCGTCCACTGGCGTGCGCTCAGAACCTTCTCTTCCGCCAAAACCGGCAGAAACAGCAGCGGGTAAGACGTGGACCAAGCCAGGGCTTCCGCTTCCCCAACGGCCTGCTGAAACAAATGTCCGGAGATTCCTTGGTTGGGTCCGCCCGACAGCGTTTCCATGACCCGAGCCTTCAATTGGCCGACCTTGGCCGCCAGATTGCGGCAGACCTTGATGGTCCCTGCAAAGGGGGTTTTATTTTGAGCGTCCGTCCTCACTGATTTGGTCTGGTTTTCGGTTGTCATAATGTTTTCCCGCTTATTTACCATCAAAGTGACTAGTCAACTATTTGACCCGGATTCAAGCCGCGAGCTTCCAACCAACTCGGAACCATGGACTGGCGTACCTACTTCATTTATCGAGAGCTCTGAACACCCGTAAATTTCTGACACCCAGCGCCACATTCCGTTTGAAAGATGGTCAAAGTTTATTGTGATGGTTTCGTGTTTCACTTCGAAAACACATTACCACATTTTACTAACCGGTCAACTATTTTTTGCTTATCTGAAAACCATTCTGCTCAATAAAGCTTAATAAACCGCTATCTTCCCTTTATAAAGCTACTTACAAATAAATTAAACCTAGCCAACCAGCCGGTCAACTATCTTAAAATCAAAAGTATTTGCAGAGCGGGAACAAGTTTTGATCCAGGACCATCGGTTTTGTGACCGAAACGGGAGCACCCTGACCACCGCCCAACTTGGATCGCTTGACGATCCAGTGGTTCGATCTGTCCTTGGTGCGCCAGGAATTGACCTCCGGAATCATGTCGGGGAGCAATCTTGCGTCCGGAAGGTTACAACCGGGCTTTCAAACCACAAAAGCAGGAAAAAGGGGTTCGCTGCGGGCGGCCGGGTGACGTGACGATGATCACGGCAGCGGGAAAGCCGAAAAAAAAGCCCGCATCTCCCGATGCGGGCCCAGCCTACATTACAACCCCATGAAAAGGTCGCTGCGATAATTCAGACGCTCCCCGCAGCCTTTCTGTTCAAACAAAATGACGAGCCTGTTTCACCCCGTAGATTGAGAAGTCACGAGCGTTCCAAAATTGCCTATTTACGGGGTCTTCCCCACAGTTGCCGCCCTTTGGTTGGGCGGATCGAAAAAAGCCGTCTAGGCCGGGGTGTCGATGTCTAAAACGACATTAAACCGCTCATTTCCGAATTGCAAAACCAACTCCGAGTTCTTGATGTTATGCTTCAGGCAAACCCCCACCACCTCGGCGATACTGCCCCAATGCGCAGCGTCCTGGGCTTGCTCGACCCATACGCTGCCATGCCCCAAGAAAAGTCCCGTTTCCTTGCTCCGGACGATTCTGCGGATGGGCAGATCCTTTTTGGGCTCCTCGTCCATTCAGAAATCAGGGGGAGGCGGTGAGCCGAATATCGTACCTTGGGTCACCGAAACTCATGATAATATCCAGATTCGCCAGCTTCTCGCGCCGCACAAACTCCAGAGCTTCAATAATTTGCTCAAAATTGGTTGCTGCACTGAGATCGTTAATCCAGGCGTTCGGCCCTTGGAAATAGAGCTGCGACCCCTTGTCTTGGAGGATGATCCGCGATTTTCCAAGGGGCTGGTTTAGCCACCCGCCGCCGCATCTGTGAGCGGACTTTAAACGGGAACTCAAAAAATACATGTTCACTAATAATACGGATCAAAAGCACCCAATCTTTCATGAATCGTAAAAAATCTTTCAACTCAAGCCCGGACGGGCGCATCCGCGCACTGC
>JAQGOT010000367.1 GCA_028293465.1 Pedosphaera sp.
TGGCGGCGAGTTCATTTCGATCATCGGTCCTTCCGGCAGCGGCAAGTCCACCTTGATGCATATCCTGGGTTGCCTTGATTCCCCGACGCGCGGCACGATCAAACTGGACGATATCATGATTGAAAAGGCCACCCCGCATCAACTGGCCCGGATCCGCAACCAAAAGATCGGATTCGTTTTCCAGTTTTTCAACCTGCTGCCCAAACTCAACGTCCTGCAGAACGTTGAACTGCCGATGGTTTATAGCGGTCTCTCGAGCCGGGAACGCCGGGAACATGCGATGGCGGCCCTCAAGCTGGTGGGGCTGGAGAACCGCAGCAAGCATCGGCCCATGCAAATTTCCGGCGGGCAGCAGCAGCGCGTCGCCATTGCCCGTGCTTTGGTGAACAATCCCAAAATCGTATTCGCCGACGAGCCAACCGGGAACCTTGATTCCAACACGGGTGAGGCGATCCTGGAACTCTTCCGCAAACTCAGTCAGGAAGGCCGCACCATCGCGTTGGTCACCCACGACCCGGAAATCGCCGCAGTCACTCCGCGCCGCATCGAAATTCGCGACGGGAAGGTCGCCAAGGAAGTTGATCCCAGGCTGGCCGGGCTGGATCGCATGGTCGCGCAACCCGCCGTCAAGACTTCGTAATATGAATCTGCTCAACGCCGTGATGGTGGGTTTGAAGGAGATATGGGCCCACAAATTCCGCTCCGTGCTGACCATGCTGGGAATCATCCTGGGCGTCTCCAGCCTGGTGGGCATGTCCGCCCTCGTCAAAGGCATGGAGAACGGGATGAAGGAAGCGCTGATTGCGATCGGCGGCGTGGAGAAGGTTCGCCTGGAGGAAAATGATTTGCCGGCTTACCAAGAACATTTGGCGGACCAGGCGGTTGGCTGCACCATGAACGATGTTTACGCGCTGCAGCAGAGTGCGCCGCTCATCAAAATGGTGACGCCGGAAATGCGCATTCGCGATGTCACGGTGACTCACGGCAACAAGTCCTTCAATCCTTGGACGTTTGTCGGTACCTGGCCCAACGCTCTGGAGATGAACCAGCATGTCGTCGAACACGGCCGCATGTTCAACGAAATCGACGACGAGCAGGCGCGCAACGTCTGTGTCATCGGCACCGGCACGCGCGACGCCTTGTTCGGCAACCCCGAACAACTCGGTTACGATTACGACCCGGTGGGCGAGCAAATCACCATCAAGCATCAACCGTTCACCATCATCGGTATGTTCACGCGTTACGAGAGTGAGCAGGATCGCAAGGCCCGGGAATTCGCCAAGACCCGACCGATCGATCCCGCCAGCACGAACGGCCCGGCGCGCAGTCGCGGCTGGGGCGGCAAGCGCGGTGGCAGCGGCTTCGTTTTTGGGCTGAAGAACAATACCATCTACATTCCCCTCAATACGATGTGGGTCAAATTCCGTTCCACCGCCGGCTCCAATAATATTCCCGATGCCCGCCTCTCCAACATGTCCGTGAAGGTGGCCGATGTCGACAAGATGGACCAGGCCATCCAACAGGCGCATAATGTTCTGATGCATACCCACAAAGGCATCGAGGATTTCGCCTTCCAAACCCAGGAGGATTGGGCGGATAACATCGGCAAGGCCATCAAGAATGCCCGCATGAGCGGGGGCATCATCGCCGCCATCAGCCTGCTCGTGGGTGGCATCGGCATCATGAACATCATGCTCGCCAGCATCACTGAACGCATCCGGGAGATCGGCATCCGCAAGGCCATCGGCGCAACCTTTTCGGACGTGTTCATCCAGATCCTGGTCGAGAGCGTCGTCATCGCGGTGATCGGCGGGGCCGCCGGTTTGCTTACTTCCATGGCCCTCGTGAACCTGCTATCGGTCATCTCGCCAACCGACAACACCCCGGTTATTACCGTAGATGCCATGTTCATCGCCTTTGCGTTTAGCGTTGGCATTGGCGTCCTAGCCGGCCTGTTTCCGGCATTTAAGGCCGCAAAACTCGACCCTATCCAAGCCTTGCGCTATGAATAAGCCTTCCGGCGCGGAACCGGGCCGGTTTTTCCGGCCACAAATGCCTGCAACAAGCCGTTGACATTAATCCTCATTCGGCTACCGTTATCCGCTCTAATTGATAAACAGAGAATATTATGTCGAATACCAAGTCTGCTGAACGTCGCATGCGGAACAGTGCCCGCAAGCAAACCCACAACCGCAGCATCAATACGCGACTCCATTCGCTCGAAAAGAAGTATTTGCAGCTCGTGGGTGCCGGTAAGAAGGACGAAGCGTCCAAAGCTTTTCAAGCGGTGACCTCCGCCCTGGACAAAGCCGCCAAAACGGGCACCGTTCACAAATCCCGCGCCAGCCGCAAGAAATCCCGCCTGGCCCTGCAGTTGAACAAGGTCAAGTAATCAATTTCCCGCCACGGCGTTCGGTCACTCCGACGCCGTTTTTCTTTCCGTGCGGCTGACGGCAGTCCGCCCTCCCCTTGCGTCGCCCGGGGATCTTCAGTTGACCAGCTGGACGCGATAGAACCGGGAACTGGTCCCCATGCTGTCGGTCGCGGTCGAAGTGCTCCCGGTGGCGTTGACGTCCGGAGGCAAAGTGTTCCAATTCGTCCCGCTCGCCTCGTCGAGGTAAACCACCCGGTAGGTTTTTCCAGGAACGGAATTCCATTGCAACGTGATCGTCTGGCCGGCAACCGAGGCGCTGGCGGTGATTGGGGCGGCGATGACGACGATGTTAAAGCTCCGCACATCGCTCAAGTTGGGTGAGCCATTGTCCGTTACGCGCACCGTCACGCCGTTCGTGGTGCCAATTTGTGAGGCGTCTGGAGTCCAGCTGAAAACGCCGCTGACTGAATCCACGCTGGCCCCAATCGGCCCGCCACCATCCAGACTGAAAGTCAGCGTGTTGGCCGGCAGGTCGGGATCGGTCGCCGAATTGGTCAGTGTGAGGGTGCTGCCGGGAGAGATGGTTTGGTCTGCAACCATCGCCAGCACCGGGGCTCGATTGGATTCGGTGACGGTGATGGTGAAATTTCTGGAATGGCTCAACGGCGGGGAGCCATCATCCGTGACCCGCACGGTTATGGGATAGCTGCCCGGACCTTGGGCTTCCGTCGGCATCCAGCTAAACAAGCCGCTATCCGGATTGATGGCGGCGCCAGCCGGCGCGCCGGGGTCCAGGCTGAAAGTCAAGCCGTTTACCGGAACATCGCTGTCGGTTGCGGTGGCGGTGAACGTGAGCAGGGTTTCTTCCACCACGCTTTTGTTGGCGCTGCTTGCCAGCACCGGTGCCGTGTTGGTTTCATCCACGACCACAGAGATGGTTTCGAAATCGCTCAGTGCCGGTGTGCCGTTGTCCGTGACACGAACCGTAATAGGGTAAATGCCAGGACCTTGGGCTTCAGTCGGGATCCAGTTGAAAACTCCCGTGCGCGGATCAATCGTGGCTCCCGGAGGCGCGCCCGCGTCCAAGGTAAACGTCAGGGTGTTTGAATAAACCACCGAAAAATTATCCAGGTAAATGTTGTAAGCCCCGCTACCACCCGTTGGCACCAGAGCCAGATGCTCAAGCACGCCCAAACCCGAGGCGGTCGATAACACACTGTTGCCGTTGACAAAATTGCTGGTGGCTTCGTAAGGCAGATTGAATTGTAACGTCTGCCAACTGCCGGCGGCCACCGTCCGCTTCGGAACCGGCGCGCCAGTGGCGGTTACGTTTGTTACTCCCACCCACTCAATTCCACCGCCAGACCCTCCGTTGGAGCCAACCGCCGTCCCCGCCGCATTGGTCGTCTCCCGAACGCCGAGGCCCACCTTCAGAGCCTTGTCGGTGTAAATATCGAATTTGATGATTTGCTTCAGATCGATCACCGGGTTGGGCAACCCGCTCGAATTAAATGTCGTCAGCCGCAACCAAGGATTGGTCGCGCCCACGGCAAAATTCCAGGAGGCCTTCAGCACATTGACGCTGGCATGGCCCGCGGGGTAACTCGCGGTCACCGCAGTGCTGTTGGCATTTGTATCCATACCGCGACTAGATCCGGAATAGGCCGGGTATTGGAACATGACGTTCGCGGAGCCGGCTCCGAAGGACTCAAAATCAGTAACCGAAGCCGTGGCCCCCAAACCGGCATCCACTGTGGTGGCGGTGAAGGTCAGCAATGTTCCTTCGGTGACCGTCTTGTTGCCGATCGCTCCGAGCACCGGCGCGGAGTTTCCCGTGGTGGCACTCCGGATGTTGGAGTAACCAGAGTTGCCATTGGTCGTGTTGTAAGCATAAACGCGGTAGTAATAAACGGTCGAAGCTGCCAAGCCGCTGTTCGTGTAGGCGATGATGTTCGCGCCGAGCGAGGCGATCTGAGTCCATGGACCTGAAGCTGAAGCGGAACGGTCGATCTTAAACCCGCTTTCGTTGGTGGAGTTATCGACCCAGGTGAGTTTGATGTGGTTGGTGCTGAGAGGCGAGGCATTGAGGGCGGTCGGGGCGGCGGGTGCGCCGGTCACCAAGGCCATGAAATGGTTCCAATTCCAGTATTGGCCGGGGTCCGTATGGTTATTGCAAGTGGTATCAATCGAGGGGAAGTTCGCCGCCATCCAGGTCTTCCAGGCGGAATTCTGCCATTCATTATGGCCGATGATATGGTTGCGGTCCTTGGGAATGCCGTAGGCATCACAGAGGTGTCGTTGCAAACCCGCCGAAGCTTGATACATCGCCTCGGTGTACCAAGCCGGACTGCTCGCGAAGCCTTCATGCTCGGTGCCGAACATCCATGTGTTCCAACAGGACACATGCCACGCATAGTAAGCCTCCCGCGCCATCTGCGTGATCTCCCCTGCGGCCGCATCCCCAGTGTTGTTTTCAAAGTGTGTGCCATCATTCCCGTTCTTCAATCCGTTCACGCAATAATGAATGCTCGCCTTGCCGGTCCCCTGGCTTGCCTGTTGGAAATAGGAGATGGTCGATTCGTAGTAACCTTCCATGTCATGAATCACGCAGAAGTAATGGCCGTTGCCCGAGGTGTACCAATGACCGGCATAGGCTTGGTTCCAGAGCGCCGGCGCATAATCCGGCTGCGCCTTCGCTTGCGGGATTGATGCGCATAAAAACAGAACCAGGACCAATAGCCCCTTGCACAGGGCACCAACTGGGTTCGAGCGGAAGAGTGGTGATTTCATGAACTGCAAACTTCTAAACGGGAATAAGATCACAGAGTTGCGGGAGCGCGCATTGGCCGGCAAAATTACCGGGCCCGGCGCGGCGAGGCACTGCCTGAGATTGGCAGGTTCAAACCCATTATTTTCCCACATGATGACGCTGTTATCGAAATAAATGGAAACCACAACGTTTGTCAAATTCTGCGGCATGTATTACATGCCGGACTGACGAGGAGCGAAAACGACTGCGATTAGCGTGATTTATTTAGTTTCGAGGAAACAGCTTCGACTTGATCACCCCGGCCTTGGCCAGGCGGAAAATCAGGGAGGTGGAGAGACAGCCGAACCCATACTTGATGCTGCGTTGCAGATTGATCGAGGAGGCTTCAGCAAAATACTTGGTCGGACAACTCACTTCCGCGATGGTGAACCCATGCCAGAAAATTTGCGCCAGCATCTGGTTGTCAAAGACGAAATCATCCGAGTTGTCCGCCAGCGACAGTCGTTCCAAAATCTCCCGCGAGAAGGCCCGGTATCCAGTATGGTATTCGGAAAGTTTGGCGCCCAAAAACAGGTTCTCGGCGGCGGTCAGGAACCGGTTGGCAACATATTTCCACGACGGCATGCCCCCTTTCAATGCGTACCCGCCCAGAATCCGGCTGCCAAGCACGCAGGGATACAGACCATTGCCGATGATCGAAACCATCGCCGGAATAAGCTTCGGCGTGTATTGGTAATCAGGGTGGATCATGATGATGATATCCCCGCCTGCCTCCAGCGCCAACCGATAG
>JAQGOT010000376.1 GCA_028293465.1 Pedosphaera sp.
GTCCCGCCGGGCAGGATCAGGTTCTGCGCGCTGATGGCATCCACCACCTGCTGGGGTGTGAGATTTTTGGATTTCAACGCCGGCAAATCAAGGTCCACGGAGATCATGCGCGTCTTGCCGCCGTAAGGCCAGGGCAGGGCCGCGCCCCGGACCGTCGAAAGGCCGACCCGGACCTGGTTCTGGGTCATGTCATAGAGTTCCTGTTCCGCCAGCTTCTTGCTCGTGACGCTGTATTGCAAAATCGGGACCGTGGACGCGTTGTAACGGATGATGAGGGGCGGGGTCTGGCCGGGCGGCATCTGGCGGAGAATCGTTTGGGCCACGGCCGTGATCTGCGCCACGCCCGCATCCACGGACGCGCCCGGTTGCAGAAACACCTTGATGATGCCCACCCCGTTGTAGGCGTTCGACTCGATGTGCTCGATGTCATTGACCGTCGCACTCAGGCTGCGTTCGTGATTGTAAATGATGCGCTGCTCGACTTCCTGGGCATCCAACCCGGTATACTGCCAGATGACGCTGATGACCGGAATATTGATGGCTGGAAAAATGTCGGTGGGCGTACGCAACAAAACGAAGGGCGTCAGCAACACCAGCACAATCGCCGCCACGACGAACGTATAAGGCCGCCGCAGGGCTAAACGAACAATCCACATATAGGTCTTAAAATTATGGTCGCCTGGGCGCGGCGGATGGCTTGTGGCCACCAACAGCGCTTGACGCCTCCCTTTCATGCATCTATTGGCTGATATATGCCAATACATATTTACTCAAATATTGATATTGTGTAAGTATCAATCCATGGAACTGCGCCATCTCCGTTATTTCGTCGCGGTCGCTGAAGAATTGAGCTTTCGGCGCGCCGCGGAACGCCTGCACCTCGCCCAACCGCCGCTCAGCGTTCAGATCAAGGCCTTGGAGGGCGAACTCGGAACCCAGCTCCTGACGCGCTCCACCCGCTCGGTGAAGCTCACGACCGCGGGCCGGGTATTCCTGGAGGAGGCACGGTTGGTGCTCCTGGCGGCGGAGCGAGCTGAGCAACGCGTGAGGAAAGCAGAGCACGGGCTGGTGGGTACTTTACGCATCGGCGTCCTTGCGCCCGCCGCCACCAGCCGGCTCGCCCAAATCCTCCGTTCTTATCGACAGAAATTTCCCGGCGTGCAGTTTTCCCTGCATGAACTGACTTCCGTGGAGCAACTGCAACGTCTGCGCAGGGATGAATTGGATGTCGGCCTGCTCCGTCCGCCCGTGCGTTTCTCAGAAATGGAGTTTCTCTTCCTTGAAGAATCCCCCATGGTCCTGGCCGCGCCAGCCGGACACCGCCTGGCAAAACTCCGCCGCATCGCGTGGGCCGACTTTCACAACGAAGCCATGGTGATGATCCACCCCACCCTGCAGCATGGCTATTACGACACTTTCTTGAATTTATGCGCCACCGCGGGCGCGACCCCCACCGTCGGCCAATACGCCAATGATATCCATTCCAAGATGTGGTTGATCTCCGCCGGATTTGGCGTCGCCCCCACCACCAAGACCATCGCCGAAGTGAAGCGACCCGGATTGGCCTTTCGCGAACTCCCCGCCGGCCTGCCTTTGGTCCAGACCCTCGTGGTTTGGAAGCGCTCCAACGCCTCGCCCATCGTGCAAAACTTTCTCGACTGCTTTCCCACCGCTGCCAAACCCGGCCAGTCGGAAAGCTAAATCTCAGATTTCCATTCGCACAACGACTCGACATAAGCCGCCGAGCCGTCGCGGAGCCAGCCGTCCAATTGCGCTTGCTCCTTGAGTTGCTGCCCGCGCCGTCGCGGCACCACCACGTAACGGCAATCCACCTCAGGCAAGGCGCTCATGTCACCCCACAACTTCTCGAATTGTGCCACTGGAAAAATATCCTCCTGACCGTGGCCCCACCGCTTTTTCACTTCTTTAAGGGTGATATAAGCCGGCATGCGGACCGCCAGGTTGCGAATCGCCGCCGCGACCTTCTCAGGGTTGTTCAAATCGCCGGCGCTCAATCCAAACACGGCCAGCAGTTTGCCAATATCGATCCAGGTGGTCAGGGAATTATAGTAGGAGAGCACAAACTCGTCCTCCTCACGCGGGATCGCCAACCCCTCCAGAATGCGAACGCTGCCGTTCACTCGCGCCAACCCGCCGCCGCGATCCTCAATGCGCCGCGTGATCATCTCAAAGGAAAGACACGCGCCTTCGCGTATGTGTAGGCCCAGCAACGCGGCATCCACATCCGCGCCCAACGTATCGATGTTATGCAGCAGCAGGTGCTTCAAATTCGGTTGTTCGTTCAACAACCGCGCGAGCGTGCCGTTGCGCAACAGGTTGGAAATCTCATACCAATGGCCGACCGGATGCAGACATTGCGCCGAGACGTTGTCGGTGTAATCACTCCCCTCGCCCGCCCCCTTGGCCCAGCCGATCAACGCCGTGCGCAAACTGTCCCGCACCTTTTGCGCCTGTTCATCGAGCAATTGCTGCGGCATTTCCTCCCACAAAAACCGCAAATCCCGCTCCATCGGGATCATCCGCAAGCCGATGGCTTTGCCCGGCGAGAGCACCAGCGGGCCGGGGTAACCGTAATTCTGTTGCCAGGCCAAAAACGATTCTATGGGTTCATGCGTCAGGTAGCTGGTCGTGACGACATGCGGCAGCATCGTCCCGGATTGGCGGCCAACGCGACGGCTTTTCGCGAGGTGAACTTCCAAAAACGTTCGGTGGCGTCCGCCCATCTTGCAAAACGGGTGCAGCGCCTTCACCACCCCGGCTCCCTGGGTCCAGCGGCTGCCGACACCCGCCGCCAAGGTCACCACGGCAACTTCGCCATTGGCAATCGCCGCTTTCCCAAGCTCGACGCAGTCCCCTGGCAATCCGCCGGTCGCGTCGATGACATCTTCAGGTTGGACATCCTCGATCTTGGTTTTGGCCGGCAGCCGATTTTGCGCCAGGCCGATCCGCCCCTCTTTCAAATCCGCGCGAATCTGTTCATGCTGCGCCCGGTCAAACCCATTTTGCTCGAGCAATTCGGACAAACTCTCTCCTGCCATCGTCGCGGCCTTCGGCTGCGGCAAGACGCTGTCAAATACGTCCTGGACGGCTCCCCGTAATTCCTGTTCGGTCCGGCTGGCCGCGGCGAACTTGTCCAGTTCGGCGCGCCGCAGCGGCGGCAAGGAATCCAGATCCAAGCGTAACAATTTTGGCACCACCAGGGCGTAATAGCCCTGCGGCAGGAGCAATTCCTCACCGCTGAGCAGATCGGCCCAAGTCCCCTTCTCGTTGATGGCAAAATCATAAACCACTGGCTCCATCGCAAAGGGAAGTGCGCTTTCCAATTCGCGCTTGGTCTGGCTCATGATCTCCTGCAACCGCACTTGCGCCAGTTGCTTCTTCTCCGGCGCAAAAATAAAGCCCATGCCGCCGCCGGACATGCCGCCCAGCATCCAGAATCCCCAAAAATCTTCGCCGAACTCCTTCCGCGCGCGGGCAATCAACGTCTCCGTATAAAACGTGCTCGCCCAAGGAATGATCGTTTGTATCGGATCATGGAAGTTCCGCGAGGTGGCCGCGCCCACGCCGCGAACATCCTTGTTCCGCAACGCGCCTAAAATCTCGTCCAAAATACCCAATGCTTGCAGCCGCCCCTTCCATTCCGACTCGGACCGCAGCAGATATTTTTCGGTCACCATTTCCAGGATCGGCCCGACGTTCTGCGCCATGCCGCCGTGCACGAGCACCAGGCTGTCCTGAAGTTTCTGCCGCATTTCAACCGAGACATCCTTGGTGTCGAGCACGCGATGCACGGGCATCAACCGGCCGCGGCTCAACCCAAATTCAGGGTCGCCCTCCTGCGCCACCGCGCCCCGGATTAATTTCATCCCGGGCCAGACCCCGCCCGAATCCTGCCAACCGCCGCCCGATCCTCCCAGCCATTCCCCGAGGATCGACCGGGCCAAAACCAGCCGCCGCTCGTTTTCCTGCAACGCCCCTTCCAGTGATTGGGCCTGGCTGGTGGCGCGCATGCAGACGGAAATCAGCGAGGCGAGCAGATTGGTCGAAACCGCCAGGCGCGAGCCTTTCGGGATGTCGTTGACGTTGCTGATAAGTTCCAAGCCGCGTCCAGGACCGGCAAGGCGCGCCAGCAAATCGGCCAGGCTCTGGCCCGAGCCTTCAATGCCGGGCGGCACGATGCCCGCGGCGATCACGGCCGCCTTCAACAATCCAAGGTAATCCTTCGCGAAATCAAAAACCTCGTTCAGATTGCTGATGTCCGCCGCCGTCCCCAGATCAACACTGGTCAACCGCAGCACCGGTTCATCGATCACGCGCAGATAGACTTCAATCGGCGGTTTCGGCGTGGCATGGCGTCCTTTCACGGCCAAATCGACCGAAACATTCAGCACATTCGCGCCTTCCGGAAAATCCATGCCGAGGAAAAAAATGTCGCTCCAGGCGCTGTGCGTCAGGTCCATGCGCACCGGCGTCTGCTCGCGCAAGATCGGATAGCCGCCCCCGGTCGGGCTGCGCTGCAATAATTCCGGGCGGATCCTCAACGGCTGATCGGCGGGATGGCCCATGCGGAACATCCATTGATTGCCCCGCACCGAACGCACGCTGCGCCGGACCTGGTCAGCCAGAGTTTGGATTCCGAGTCGATAATAAGTGCTCGCCAACGCGCTGGAGATGGCGTCGCTGGGACCATCGGCGGCTTGCGTGGCCAGGAATACTTCCAGCGCCTCCTCGAAGCGGCGTCGCAGTAAATGGTTGTAACCTTTGAAAGGAACCAACCCCCGCAGCTTCATGCCCGCCTTCGTCGGCAGGTGAAACCGGTGCATGGCATAAAGAAAAAACAGCGCCCGCACTCGTTCGTAAAGATTTTCGCTGCGATGCCGGAAGGCTTCGAGGTCCTCGCATTCCTGGAGCAACCCTTCCAGCGACGCGCCGCGACCAAACGCATCGAGTGATTGATCGCGCGTTGCGGGATCCGACGCGGTGATGATTTGCCTGAGCTTGCCGGTCATTTGGTTCGGATGGTCATTCACCTTTTAGCGCGAGCATTTCAACCAGGCCGGACATCACCTCATCACGATCCTTGCCATCAAATGCCAAAGCCAATTGGGCGGTCAATAGGCCGTACTTGACGCCGATATCATAACGCCGTCCGCGCAATTCCAGCGCCAGGTAACGCTCCTTGGCGGCCAACCGGTTCAGTGCGGCCGACAACTGAACTCCGGTCTTCGTGCTGGCGATCGCCTCGCCGAGCAACTGCATCACCGGGGGCGTAAGCACATGCATGCCAAAAAAGCAGAGGTATCGTCCCGCGCGCAATCCCGGCACGATCAGCTTCTGTTCGGCCTCCGTGGGCGTTGGCTTCTCCAGCACGCTCTCCACCTGGTAAAGACGCTGCCGACCCGGCACCAGGTGGCCGCCGACCGCGCCGTAATAGGGCAGTTTGCTTTCGTGGGTCGCTTGCACGGCGGAAACCGCGCATGCCTCGGCCTTGGCGACCTCAACCAGTTGCTGCGCGCAATTCTTCGCCTCGCGGGTCAGATAAAGATGATCCCCCACCAGCAGCAGAAATGGTTGATCTCCCGAGAACTCCTTTGCGCAATGAACTGCATGCCCGTAGCCCAGCGACTCGGCTTGTTCCACGAATTGAACCCGGTTGGCATGCGGTCCAGCCGCGACCCGGTACGCCGCCTGATCTCCCGGGCGCACCACGACGCAAATTTCCTCCACGCCAGCCTTCATCACCTCCTCGACGATGATGGCCAACGCCGTTTTGGAGGCGCTGTCCCGGTCCACCAACGTTTGCAGCGGCAACGTCCGCTGGTTCTTCCCCGCGGCCGTTATGATAGCTTTCTTGATTTCCACAAAAGATGTTTGTTTGCTTGGTGCCCGAGCCTCCCACATTCCCCAACGGCGGTCAATTCCTACGCAAACGATTGCGGTTTGAGTTCCAGCTTGGTTTAAGCGCTCCTTGGCAAGCGCTGAACACCCCCGATCCAGTTGCTATCGTGGGGTGGGTCGAACGTTTCCATCGTGGACTCCGTAAGCAGAAGCATGCCTGGGTGCGAACCACCCGCGCTTCATCAATCCTTGCCCTGCGGAAAAATCCGGTTCGGATAGAGATCCTCCAGGTGCACGACGGCATTGGTGAACATCCCTTCCCAGCCCAGCGGGCTCTCGTAAATCCTGCCATTGAAAGACAAATTCAACACCGGTTCGTGCAGATGGCACCGGATGAGCGGCACACCAACCCCAACGAGTTCCTTCTGGCGCAGCTTATATTCCTTCATGGTCGGGCCGCCGTCTCCACCGTCCGCGCCCCAAGGAATCTTGGAGGCGCTGAATTCGTATAAATACACATTGGGCAAGCCCGGATCAACAATCCCAAAGTTGGCCGTCTTGCCCGTGCGCTGCGTCACCGGGCAGACCAACACATTCGTATCGGCGATGTATTTTGGCACCAGGTCGGACAGCCAATTCGGCAGCGCGTGATTGTCTTTTTCATAAGCCCGGATCGCTTTTTCGATTTCCAGGAGGTGCCCTGTGCAAGCGTCTTTGTCCTTCTGCGCCCGCAAGGCCTGGGCTTTGAACGCGGCCGCCGCCGACGGCTGATAGGCGGCGGTCTTTTGAAAGTCCGCCCACAGCGTGTCGATCCCTTTGCCTGTTGCCTGCGCGAAAAACGCGTCGGAATATGAGCCTTGCCGCAACGCTTCGTTGAACCGGCGGATGACCTTCGTACCGTAGGTCGCTTCCACATACATCAGGAAGGCGGACGTGCACCAGTAACCCGAGGTGTAATGCGGAAACTCCGCCGAACAATGCGGGTAGCTCCAGCCGTTGGTGTAACCCAGCGTATAACGCACATAATCGGCAATGCCCTCGGTCCAGTGGCCGGGCGCGCCGGGGGCGTACTGCTGGGCCACATGGGCCATTTCATGCACGAGCGCGCCCAGGTCGTTGGGATGCTTCGTGAACCAATCGGAGCTGAGATAGATTTTGGTCCCGGCGGTGAGGCCCGGTTCTGCCTGGTCATGCCGAAAGATAAGATCAAATTGCTGCGGCAGCTTGGCGGGGTCCTCGGCCATCAAGTTGAGAATCTTGGGATAGACCTCATCACAAAGCTGCCGGGCCTCCTTGGCGAACGCCGCCATCTCTGGCGTCTCACTGATATCCGGCTCGCGCAGCGAGCCCGCCCGGCTGGCGCCCGCCAGCAAGGTCGCCACAAACAGGATCACGGCAATCCGCCGCCATGACCGGGAGGGCCTGGAGTTTTTAAGCTTCATATTACTGAGGTTGCAATAAACGTTATCGGCCCGAAGGTTATGGTTGCTGATTATCGTAAAGCCGTGCAAGCTGTCGACTGTTCCCAGCAGACCGCCGAAAAAGGCGCCACCGCCGCGACGGGTATGACCGAGGTTAGCCTAAATTTCTCTTGCGCGCTGGGAAAAGGTGTGTTCAATATGGTGGACGTTCCGTCTGCTTTAGTGGATTAATGGCGGGAGGAAGCGGATTTGGCAAGCACATTTTCAACCCGACTCAGCAGCGAAAGGACCAAAATGAAAGCATTGGTTAAGAGCAAATCAGAACCCGGCCTGTGGCTGGAAGATGTCCCCATGCCCGAGATCGGCCTCAACGATGTGTTGATCAAGGTGGATCGCACCGGCATCTGCGGCACCGACGTCCACATCTACAAATGGGACGCCTGGGCGCAAAAGACCATCCCCGTGCCGATGGTGGTCGGCCATGAGTTTGTCGGGGAGATCGTCGAGGTGGGCTCCAATGTGAAGGACTTCTTTCCCGGCGACATCGTCAGCGGCGAGGGCCATGTGGTCTGCGGGCGGTGCCGCAACTGCCTTGCCGGGCGACGCCACCTCTGCGCCGACACTAAAGGGATCGGCGTCAACCGTCCCGGCGCCTTCGCCGAATACCTGGCTCTGCCGATGACGAATGTCTGGCCGCACAATCGGAAAATTAACCGCGATATCGCCGCGATTTTTGATCCATTCGGGAACGCCGTTCATACGGCCCTAACCTTCCCGGTCCTCGGTGAGGATGTGCTCATCACCGGCGCCGGGCCCATTGGCATCATGGCCGCCGCCATCGTCCGCCATGCCGGGGCCAGGTTCATCGTGATCACCGACGTGAACCCGTACCGCCTGGCGCTGGCTCGGCAAATGGGCGTCACCATGGCCATAAACCCCAGCGAAACCGATCTGCGCCAGGTGCAGAAGGAATTGGGGATGGTGGAAGGTTTCGATGTCGGCCTGGAGATGTCCGGCAATGCCGCCGCCTTCCGCGACATGATCGCCAACATGAGCCATGGTGGGAAGATCGCCATGCTCGGCATTCCCGAAAAGGAAATGGCCATTGATTGGAACACCGTCGTTTTCAGCATGCTCACGATCAAAGGCATTTACGGCCGGGAAATGTATGAGACCTGGTACAAAATGACCGTCATGCTGCAAAGCGGGCTCGACATCAGCCCGGTCATCACCCATCGCCTGCCTTACACGGAGTTCCAAAAGGGCTTCGAGGTGATGCTCTCCGGACGATCTGGAAAAGTGGTTCTGGATTGGAAAACCCATTAACCCCGAAAAGGAAAACCGCCATGTACGGCTCGCTCAAACAGCATCTCACCAATCAACTGACCGACATTCGCAAGAACGGACTGTACAAGTCCGAGCGCACCATCACCACACCGCAAAGCGCCCACGTCAGTGTCGGCGGCGGCGCGCCGGTCCTCAACTTGTGCGCGAATAACTATCTCGGCCTCGCCTTTCATCCGGAGGTCGTGAAGGCCGCGCACGAAGGACTGGAGAAATGGGGCTACGGACTGGCCTCCGTCCGGTTCATTTGCGGCACCCAATCCCTGCACAAGGAATTGGAAAAGAAGATCAGTGAATTTCTGGGCACCGAAGACACCATCCTCTACAGCTCCTGCTTTGATGCCAATGGCGGCTTGTTTGAAACTCTTTTGGGCGCGGAGGATGCCATCATCTCGGATGAATTAAATCACGCGAGCATCATCGACGGTGTGCGGCTCTGCAAGGCGCAGCGCCTGCGCTACAAGAACAACGACATGGCCGATTTGGAGGCCAGGTTGCAGGAAGCCAAGGGCGCTCGTTTTCGCATGATCGCCACCGACGGTGTTTTTTCCATGGATGGCTACATCGCCAACCTCTCCGCGATTTGCGACTTGGCCGACAAATACGATGCGCTGGTGATGGTGGACGATTCCCACGCGGTCGGTTTCATGGGCAAACGCGGCCGCGGCACGCACGAATATCGCAACGTGATGGAGCGGGTGGACATTCTCACCGGCACGCTGGGGAAGGCCTTGGGCGGCGCGAGCGGCGGCTACACGAGCGGACGCAAGGAAGTCATCGAATTCCTGCGCCAGCGTTCCCGTCCCTACCTTTTTTCGAACACCCTCGCTCCCGCCATCGCGGCCGGTTCCATCAAAGCCCTCGAACTCCTCTCGCAGGGCACCGCGTTGCGCGACAAATTGGAAGCCAACACCCGCTATTTCCGCCAGGG
>JAQGOT010000409.1 GCA_028293465.1 Pedosphaera sp.
TCTTGAAAGGAATGTCATCGGCGCTGTGGCTGTCGCCCTTGCCGGTGGTGGCGGTCATTTCGACGATCTGCAGCCGGGCGTCGAAGGTTTCCCACTCATTGAAAATGGGCAGGAAGAAATAAGTGGCGCCGGGCTGATACACTTTGTTCTCGACGCCGCTCTTGCCGAAAAGGGCCCACTTGACGGTGTGGACTCCGACCTCGGTGGTGCCGGTGGAAACGACGGATTTGAGCGAGAGAATCACCAGGAAGAGGGCGACCAGTGCCCACTTGATCCAGTTGAACAGGATTCTCGGGTTCAGGTTGTTAAGCTTAGGCATAATTCCAAGGGGTCAAAGGTTTACTGAACGCCGTGCTGGTTGGTGGTGCCGATCGAGAACAGCCGCATGAGGCTTTGGACGTCCAAGGGATTGAATGCGTTTACCCCGCCGGCCGGAACCAGGATGGTGTCCAGGTTGGTCAGGTTGGCAGCCATTTTCATCCCCACCAGCATGTCCGAGCCGGCGCCGCGGTACGCCTCGTTCAGCATCTCCGCCTTGGTGGCCTCGGCCATTTTTCTAATCTTGTCGCCCTCCGCTTTTTTCGTCCGTTCGTAGAGTTCCTTTTCCGAAGCGCGTTGGATTTGATACGCCCTGCCTTTCTGAAGCGCCACTCCCTTGGCGGCCGTGCCCTCGTTGACGACTTTGGCCAGTTCAGCCTCCGCAGCGGCCTGGGCGGTGAGGGAGACATTGAGCAGCTTGGTTTGCTTCTGCATGTTGTTTTCTTCCACGCGTGAGGCGACATCCGGGTGCAGGTGCGGGTAGCGGGCCAGGACATGTTTCACCGTCAGACCCATCGGTCGCAGTTTTTCGTTCATCAGGTCGCGGGCCTCATCGAGTTTGGCGACGCGGATTTTGGCATCGAAAAAGTCCTCGGGTTGAAGGGTGCCGAGGCGGACTTTTATGGCGTTCTCGGCGACGGGCAGGATGCCGTTGTCCTCGTAAAGTTTGCCGGCACCAACCATGTTCACCAGTTTCACGGGGTCTTCGATGCAATAGAGGATGGAGGTGTCCATTTTGACGTAGAAACCGTCGGACGTTTGAATGTAGGCGGCTTTGACGATCCGGGTGAACTTCTCATCCGTGGCTGAGATTGTCTCCGTCACCTTTTGTGTGGAATCGGCGTCGTCGCGCATGGTCAGGACCTGGATTGTTTTCGGGAACCGGAGGATTTTCTCCATCGTGGGAAACTGATGATGGAGGCCGGTTTCGTAGATCTTGGTTTGTGTGCCCATCGGGCCGAAGAGTCCGAACGGCGAGTAGAGGACCTGTTTGATCCCGAATTCTCCCGGTCCGACATACGTGGTGCAGGTCACGTAGAACATCCACAGCAACACCACGCAGCTCATCACAAACAGGCTGATGCGGTTGTTCCACAGCAAGCCGGAGAGTCCGTCAAAGCCGCCTCCGCCAGCGGGTGGCTTGCTCTTCTGGCTGTCCCAAGGTTCGTCGATTTTTGGCATAGGTTTCGTTTATTTTTGGCCGGCTTGAAGGTGGTTGAGGACGTAATTTCCGCGGTCGTTCAAGATGAATGTTTTGTGCGCCAGGAGGAACAGGGCGTTAAACCGCTGCTGGCGCGCCTCCGGCGAGTAGGTGCCGTTGACATGGAGCTCCAGAAAGCTGTTGAATCGCTTTCGGCCCAGCTTCTCGAGGGCGATTGGGGTGGCCGGGTCGGCCTGTCGCACCGCCTGGTAATCGTGCCAAAATTCGCCGGGCGAAGCGTAGCTGGCCAGCAGCGACTGCAGCTCCGCCGTGAGCAATTCCCCGCCGGTGTAGGTGCGGAAAATCTCGTAGCGCTTGGCGACGTCGTGCTGCGTGTCCAGCTCGCGGATTCGGTTGAGCAGGTTTTTTCGCGCCCGTTTCAAGGCCGAGGTCTCGCGGAAATTGACCACGTAAAAAAGTCCATACCCGACCAACGCATCCACGGCCACCGCCGGCAGCAGCATGGTTGGCCGCAGCACGCGGCCTTCGGTGAAAAGCATTTCAAGGGTCAGGCAGATGCCGACGGCCCACATGCAATATTTGGGCCAGGAACGCTGCTCGATCCGCTCCAGCACCTTCGCGCGGATGGCAGAGTAGTGATTGTAGATCGGCAGGACCTCTTTTTGGATGACGGTCCGCAGGTGCTCGTAGTAAGCAGGCTCGGTCCAGAGCATGGCCATCTCATCCTGCTTCACCAGCGTGGCGAAGTGAGCATCGATGAAGGCCGGCCGGTCCGTGATCAGGCTGGACTCGAGCTTGCCAAACAAATCCATGCACACGTCCAGCAGGGTGCGCTGGGGAAGGCCCACGGTGGCCGGGTTGGCGGCCATGTCCAGCTCCGTCGGCCAATCGGCTGTCGCAACCGGTGTTGGAGGCGTTGCCGTCTCCGCAACGCCAGAGGCAGGCCGGGTCAGGGATTGCTTTGCTGAAGCATTCGGTTGCACAAATTTGTTTGGTCGATCACTCCCGGGCATCATAGCGCGGCGCAGGCAGGATGCGAGCGTAATCGGGGTGCGAGTCGGGGCGGAGTCGCCGTAAACGCAATCGGGACGGGTTTTGGTGGCTTTGAGGGGTTACGGCGAATTTGTCAGGGCAGGCTGAGGCGGTAGAATTGGCGGGGGAGGGTGGCATTGGTTTCCCGGAAGACGGCGGCACCGTTGGTGAGCGTGAGGGTGCCCAGAGAAGACCAGTTGCTGAGATCGAGCGAGGATTGGAGGGTGACGTTGGAATTGAACGGGCCCGAGAGCCGGAGTTGGAGCTGGTGGTTGGGTTGCGGGGTGGCGGCTGTGAACCGGGTGGCGGAGGATTCCAGGGCGAGGAGTTGGAGGTCGAAGGCGAGGTCGGGACTGTTGACCGCCGCCTGGTGGACTTCCACGGCAAGGGTGTTGGTGCCATTGATGAGCGAAGCTGGATCAACCGGGAAGGTGAACCAGGTGTCTTCCAAATTGGTTTGGGTGGCGGTGGCGGGCGTGTTGTAAGCCGCGCCGGGATTTAAGAAAGCTTGGGCGATCGGGGTGCCGTTCAAGTAAACGGCGGCACCATCATCGCAGACAATTTTCAAAGCAAGGTTCGTGATGGACTCGGCATTGGCCAGGGTAAAGGTGGTGCGGAAATAGGTGGTGATATATTTTTTGTTCGGATCCGGTCCGTAACTGAGGGCGGTGTCCTCATTGCCCATGGCGTAGCCGAACCGCGCGGGGCCGGTGTTCCAGACGGCGTCGTTGAAGCCGGGATTGCGCCAACTCGTGTTGAGGTTGGTGCCGGTATCGAGGTATTTCCAGGAGGAGCCGGCGGGAACGAGGAACCGGGGCCATTTCAATGTGCTGGTGCGTTGAAAATAGTAGAGGGGCTGGGTGGTGGCGCTGTCGCTCAAGGTGTAGTAACCGCTGCCGATGGCGTCGAAGCCGATGGCCTCGCCGTTTGGTTCGGTGGGTGTGCCGATCACCGGGATGGTGACGGGAGCGGAGTCGAACGCGTTGGCGATGGTCTGGCCGGGGAGGCGAGGCCACAAGCGGGCGAAGTCTTCCTGGCGCAGGACGATTTCCAATCCGGAGGGGGAAATATCGCCGCCCGAGGGGACATCGAAACTGACGGTTCGCACGAAGGTGAGGGTGAGTGAATTGGTGGCGTCCAGACCGGCCTTGGTGGCGGTGTAGATGCGGCTGGTGGTGGCGTGCTTGGTGGCGACAAAAAGGTCGCCCGTCCAGGGATCGATGAGGAGGGCTTCGGCGTTATGCGGGCCGTCAGGATAGGTGAGCGTGATGGCGCGAACGCCCTTCAAAGCCGCGTTCACCGGGCTGAGGTGCTGACGGGAATAAACGGCGGGCTCGGGAATCTGGTAAATTTTGATGTTCGCGCGAACGTCGGTGTTGTCGCCAATGTCGCCGACGTAGAGATAGCTCACGTTCGTGACGGGGCCGGGGCCGATGGCGATGTCCTCGTAATCCACATTGGCGGCGCCGGGGAGGGCGTAGGTGCCGAGATAGCGGCCTTGGGTGTCGAGCGCGAAAATGCGGGCGGAATCACCGGAGTCGTTGTGGGTCCAGAGCACGGAGTCGTTGTTGCGGCTGGCGACGACACCGGACGCCTCGCTGAGGCCCGGAACGCTGACCGTTCCCTGACTGGAGCCGGTGGTGAACGCGGGGGTGGCGGCAGGCACAGGGAGGCTGAGCACAAAGATGGCCAGGAGCAGGGCGAGGCTGAGACATTTGTGCGGATGGGGGAAGCCCAGCGGGTGGATTCGCTTCGACGTTTGATAATGCTCAATCATGCCTGACGTTGGTCGCATGATAGAGCAGACCGCCTCACTTGGACAGAGGTAACGGTGACAATGCGATCTGCGTTTTGGCGGGGCCGGTTGCAGGTAGGTTACTACCCGATGGCAGAACGCTGGCGGCGCCTCTAGGCTAGGGGCGGCAAAAATCAAACTGGTCACGCGACAGGAGGCAGAGCAAACCGGCGGACTCACCGTTGAGCCGGCGACCGGGGCGTGACGTTCGGTTCAATTCAGTTAATTCAAGGAGACACCATGTATCATCATGTCAAGAAACTCATGTACACCGTCCACGTTGATCAACCCGATCCCCGGTTTGGCAACATGTTGCTGGAGCAATTCGGGGGCGCCAACGGCGAACTGGCGGCCGCCATGCAATACTCCATACAGGGCCTCAATTGCGAGGATCCCGCGCGCAAGGATATGCTCATGGACATCGGGACCGAGGAGTTGAGCCATCTGGAGGTGATCGGGACGCTGGCGCGGATGCATCTCAAGCCGATGAAAGAAAAGCGCTCGGCCGCCGAGGCTGATCCGCTGATTGCCATCGCGGGCGGCGGCGGGGTCGGGTTGTTCAACTCGATGGGCAATCCGTGGACGGCGGATTATTTGAAGATCACCGGCGAGTTGGATGTGGATTTGCGCAGCAACATCGCGGCGGAGGCGCGCGCCAAGATTGTTTATGAGCGGTTGATCAATTTTTGCGATGATGCCGGCTCCAAGGACGCGCTGCAGTTTCTCATGACGCGCGAAATCACGCATATGAAAGCGTTCATGACCGCGCTGGACAGCCTGGGCAGAGACCCGTTGCAGGTGGGCGAAATTCCGCCGACGCCGGGCATCGTGAATCAATACTTCAACGATTCCACCGGTACCGGGGATGACGGTGACGTGGATACGCGCGGCCCGTGGAATGAAGGCGAGGGAATTGAATACGTACAGGCTCCGGCCGAAGCCATCGCGGCGGCGACCCAGGAGGAAGTGGGCCGGGAAATCCATCGCGCCGCCGGCAGAGGTTCCGGTTCCAGCACACCGACCCAGGCTCGTTCAAAGCGGATCCGGTGATCTGATGATGGCGGGTGGGAAGGAGTTGTTCGATTGTGATCATCGTCCCGGCGGTGCTCAACCGCCGGGACTGAGCGTGGATTTCGCTGTACGCAGCCGCGCGGCAGGACATGAAAAAGGTCATTCTCACCGTAGTTATCGTCCTGATGATTGAGGTGGTGGTGTGCGTGGCATTTCTCTACTCAGGCGCTTACAACATCAGCACCGCCAATCATGACAAAGGGTTGATCAACCGGGCGCTGGATGCCGGCACGACCCGCTCCATCGTGCGGCACGCGAAGGGGATTCAAGCGCCGCCGTTGACCGATCCGGGCATGGTGCAGGAAGGGTTCAGACATTACCGCGAGATGTGCATCTCCTGCCACGGCGCGCCGGGCGTGCCACCGGGCGAAATCGGGAAAGGGCTGTGGCCGGACGCTCCGGATCTGGGCATGGCAGCGTCGGATTGGACGCCGGCGCAACTGTTCTGGATCGCCAAGAACGGAATCAAGTTCACGGCGATGCCGGGTTGGGGGCCGACGCATAGCGACCAAAAGATCTGGGCCATGGTGGCGTTTCTGGAGAAGCTGCCACATCTGACGCCGGCGGATTACCACGAGTTGGAGCGGAAGTTCACCGACGGA
Organism: Pedosphaera sp.; assembly: GCA_028293465.1. Lineage (GTDB taxonomy): Bacteria > Verrucomicrobiota > Verrucomicrobiia > Limisphaerales > Pedosphaeraceae > JAQGOT01. The sequence goes on from JAQGOT010000409.1 coordinate 5,981, forward strand.
GGGGACGAGATGGGACCGCCTGCAAAGCCCCAGTCCGCCGAGGCCAGTCGTCAAGGCAACAGCACGGCGCGATAAAAGCGTGAAGCATTTGTCGCGGTGGTGTCCGGCCAGATGGTGGGGTTGTTGGTTAAAGTGAACGTGTCGAGGGTTTGCCAGTTGGTGGACCGCACATCGGCCAGATGCTCGATGCGGTAGGAGCGTCCGAGCAAGCCCGACACCTTCAGTTGCGGGGGAAGGCCGGGGTTGATGCTCAGTGCGGCTACGGAATCTGAAAGGTAGGCGAAGGGGATTGTCGGCGAGGGGCTGAAGGCTGTGCCAACGGCCATAAAGTTGCGAGCCCCAAAAGTGGCTGTCGCCAACGACGCGCCCGGCGGGAGTTGGAGGGTGCGTTGAAACCAATTCGTACCCTCGGTTGAGGCAAAGATTTTTGACCCTGATAACGCCACATACCAGCCGCCCGCATAGATTACCCGTCCAAAGGTGGCGGCGGTCGTGTTCGTCAACAAGGACCAGCTCAATCCGTCGCTCGAAACCAGATTGGTGCCTGGGCCAGTGGGGGCGATGAAAAGACCGTTGCAAAAATTGATGCGGCCGCCCACCCGGCTGTCGGTGGTTTTTGTCCACGTCTGAGCGTTGACGGAGGTGTAAAAATGAGATGCTCCGTCAACAGCCACAAAACGACCAGCGCCGTAGGCGACGTCATAAATCGGTTGATTGCCGGTCGGATTGGGGCCGCCGTCACTGCGAGGCACCCAGGTGGTCCCGTTGAAGGAAATGTAAATCCTTTGGTTGGTATAGGTGGTCGAGCCGACACCAGCGGGGTCTACCAACACACCATCACCCACCGCGACAAACACTCCGTTGCCAAAAGCCACACGGTTAAAATTGGCAATGGCCGTGGTATGGGGCGTCCAATTGATCCCGTTGGTGGAATGGTAGATGTTGTTGCCGCCGAAAAAATCCCAGCCCACCGCGACGAAAAGGCCATTGCCAAAGGTGACATCATAGAGATCCAGGACGGCGTAGTTCCGGGTGGTGCGCATGGTCCAGTTCATGCCGTCGTCTGAGGTCTGGATCACTCCATTGTCATCGCCGCTATACTGCCCGACCGCCACATAGCGACCGTTCCCATAGGCCACGCCTCCTAATCCAAGGCCCTGAAAGCCAATCGGATTAGTGACAACTTGACTGCGCGTCCAGTTATCCAAGGCGTCCGCGCGGGCAGACAGATTTCCTGACACCAAGCAGAGGCTGACAAGCGCCACCACCCAGACGATTCCGGTTCGTAAGAAAGTGCGGGGTTCCATAGCGGTTTAATGTTGTAGTGCGGAACGGCATTTAGCAAGTTTTATTTACACCGTAGCCAGTTGAAGGTGCGGGGTTATTGGTCACCGCCAAGTTGGAGGGATTCTAAACGTGTCACCAGCGGGCACCGACACCGGCCCGCCTGCAACCGCAGCGCAATGACCGGGTTTGCGACAGCGCGTGGTCAGCCTGCGTTTTTCTGTTTGTCCTTCGGTCCATCTTTTGGTTGCGGTCCGTCCGACGTGCGGACGCGCACCGCCGAGACTCTACCCTCCTGAAACTCGATGCGAAGCCGCCAGTCGCTTGCCCCCAGCTCCGAGGGCATGGTGACAGCCCAGTTGGTCGGTTGATCAGCGATCAGCCGGAGGTCGTCTGTGCGGTGCTGCCAATAGGCAGACAAAACCTCAGGCTGGGACGCTCCGACGCCGACGGTCTCGTAAAGCTGAAGCAGCATGGCCCGATTGTGAACTTTGCGTTCTGGAGAATGGAACACATCACCCGAAGCAAAGAACCACCAACCGTAATAAGCGGCGGCCAGTGCAACGATGACCGAGAGGATGGTATGTGAACGCTTGAGTTTCATAAAGACGTCGCAGGTAGGCTAACAGGCATTGGGCTGCATTTTTTGCAGCCGATCGTGGCCGCATCGTCATAGATGGTTTGGAATTTTATTGGCCAGGTGCCGGGCTGATTGACGCGGCGTGGCGGTGGAACAGGCCGTGCCAACTGGCGGTTGGCTCCGGTACCTAAGCGGCACGCTCATAACCGCCTAAACCTATTTGACCTCATCAGGCTCCCGAGTGCGTGCAAAATAGATCACGTAGAGCCAAGACAAAATGCCCGCCAGAATCGCCCACAGGATGGAGCGGTTACGCTGCCATGAGCAGACGACCGCGATAACGGAACCGAGACCGATGCCATCCTCGGCAATTGTCTGAGTTGTTTGAGAAGTGACTTGTGCAAGGAGGATCATGTTTTTTTGATTTCAATTCCGCGAGTTAAATTTTCCAGCGTCCGTATACCGCGCCCAATGACCCAACTTGAATCGCGCCCGACCGGCGACGTGAACCGTCTCGCGTCGCGGGACGGAACTGCCGAGTCATCGGCAGCGGGCGGTGGGGTTGCTTAGGTGTTGCGGTTGCCGAGGTGAAAGATCTCCTCATGGTGATAACGTAGAACCCAAATGCCGCTGTCGGGCAGGACAAGAACATCGTCGGAAAGTGGGTAACAAAAATCGTCCCAGTGTGCTGTGAAGAACTCCCAACTCGTGCGAAGCGCTGTCTCGCGATTCCAGGACAGTGTGACCTGCTCGTTAAGGTTCGGAACCTGCGCGCGAAGCCAAGCACAGCCGTCAGGGATCGAAATATCGGCAGACTGGACACGCACGCTCGTGAAGTATTGCTGGTCGAGTCCCTCGCGAGGGTCGAATGAACGGGAGTCGTCGTGGATGCGTGCCGCCTCGGTAGACGAACACGGGTGCAAGCCTGCCAGCTCAGACTCCGAGAATAAGGCATGAGCCGGACTCGTCCAGCGCCAGATGAGCGGGAAGTTTGCGATGGCTGACTTTGAATGGCTCTCGTTCACAGGATGCGCGTAGCGACGACTAACGAAAATATGGGGAATCCGAAATTATTCATGATTGGCAAGGCCGGCGAAGCGGATTTCCAGGCCGACGGCGAGGTGAATCGTCTTGCGTCGCGGGACGGAACTGACCGCGCCGTCCCGCTTTGGCATCGCCGATTGCATTTGGATGTGGCGTGATTATTTGACTTCCGGCTTTGGTAACTCTGGAACAGGGCCGAAATCAAAGAAAAGCTTCTTCGGAACTCTGTCCTCGGGTGTGAACCATCCCCCGGTGTGAAAGTCTTTGGTCTGCGGCTGTTGCCCCGACCTCACAGGGTAGGCAATGATCGTGTAATGATAGCTGCCGAAATTGTGAAACGTGCCATCCCTGTCGCCAAAGATTTTTAGCGTCATCGGCGCCTTGCCAACGGCCTCATTGTTCGCCTCGACCCTGGCCCCGGGATCGCTCGACTCAATCTCGACGTTATAGGCAATGGTGCCCTCCGGCCCTCGCTCGGGCTTTTGAACTTTATTGTTAGAGGTGGAACAGCCCGCGAGAACGAGAGCTGCGGCGAGTATTAGCGTCGATGCGGTTACGGTTTTCATATTGTGGTTGTCTTGGCTGAGATGGTCGAAGGTGAGCCAACCTCCAATCGCAACTGGTGGTCCGGAAAGCGGCTTGGCAGCGTGTTTGGACGGCGGCATCGTTGTGATTTTGTTCCCTTCATTGGCCGCACCTTATTCGCCCGTTGCGGCTTGGTCAATAACTGAACTCCTGCCCCGAAACCCCGGTTGCACTCCGCGTTGCTTCCATCACTTCAATTATCAGGACACATGCTTTTTCCTCCAAGGCCGTCCCCAAGTAAACGAGTAGATCAAAGTTGGAATCGCCGAAGAGCGGAGATGCTCGCCGGGGCTCGCCGCACGTTGCGCGAGAGTGGTGTGGGATGGGGTTGCGTTTACCCCGGGTAGCCCTCTTTGAGTCGGGCAACCCGGGGCTTTGTTCCGCAACCCGCTTCGGGGTTGGGGACTGGGGGAAATCTCAAATGACAAATTTTCAAATTTCAAACGGGGGCGCGGGAGAATGTCCAAGGACCCCCTTCGGGAATTCCCAATGACCAAGGCCCAAGGCCCAAAGAAATCTCAAGCGCCAAATCTCAAGGGGATGGGTTTTCTGGTGTTTTTAGGCCGTTTTTGCGAGGTTTTTGTTGGTTTTTAGGCGTTTTCTATTTCCTCGCAGACCTTGCAAAGCTTGCAAAGTGGCGTAGAAATGCGCGCCCGTTTTGTGGGACAACGGACGCATGAAAGATGAAACTAATAATCAAAATCAGAATCAGAATACAAACCTGGTCCCGCATCCGGACTATGATCCGTCGATCAAGGCCACGCCCGAGGAGTGGGCCGAGGCCGAGCGGCTGCGCCGGCTGGAGGCCAGCGTCGCAGAAGAGGAGGAGCGCAAAGCGGCCAAGCACCTGGCCGACGAGTACCTGCCCGACCCCTACGAGGAGGACGGGACCAAGCGCATCTGGCATGACCGGCGGCGGGGCAAGATCGGGCGGCTGCCCCGCGCGCTGCGGCTGGAGGTCAACCAGCGGCTGGTCCGGG
>JAQGOT010000431.1 GCA_028293465.1 Pedosphaera sp.
GTGCACGTGATGCGGGCCGACGTGCGGGAGCGCTACAACCTGGAAGGACTTTGGGGGGATGCCCCGCAGGTTTCGTTGACGGGCGAAGTGAGGCCCGTGAAGGCGAAGCGCAAGTCCCGCGCCAAGAAAAGCGCCAGCAAGAAGGCAAAGCCGGTTGATTGAAATTTCGGAACGCCAGAGCGCAGGATGCGCCGCTGCTCGCGCAGTTGAACCAGCAGCTCATCCGGGATGAAGGACATGCCAATGCGGCCACCGTGTCCGAGTTGACGGAGCGGATGCGGCAATGGCTGGCGACGAACTACTCCGGGATCATCTTTGAGGATGAGCGCGGGGTAATTGCGTACGCGCTTTATCAGGACGAGCCAACGCAGGTTTATCTACGCCAGTTCTTCGTGGCGCGGGACCGCCGCCGGGCCGGGTTGGGCCGCCAAGCGATGACCATCCTCTTCACACAGATATGGCCGAAAGACAAGCGGCTGACGGTCAGCGTATTATTTCACAACGAGCCGGCGGTGGCCTTTTGGAAGGCGGTGGGATACCGCGAATATTCCATGACCCTGGAGATCCAGGCTAAAACCAACCGGATCGTTTAACTGCCGGGGGATTCTTCTTTGGGCGGGGCGTCGCCGGAGGCTTTGACCATCCCGTCGATAATTTTCTTAAAATCCTCCAAGCCGGGCGCCGGGATGATGATGGTATCCCGCCTGCCGCCAACATCTTCGGTGATGCGCAGGAAGCGGCCGCGAGGATTTTCCTTGAGCGTGAAAACGAAGGTCTTGCGCTCGATCTGGATTTTTTCCGTCCTCAAGGTCTCCTCGTTTACCGGCGGTTTCGGGGGGAAAGAGCCGTAGGAACGGTTGCCGTAAGGTGACGGGCGGTCATTCGAAATCATACAGTTATATATAACCCTTACCACCCAAACGTCGGGCGATCCGGTTAGTATAACTTTCGTCACATCCGATTATTGTCAACTACGGAATTTGGTAAAATTACCGTAGCGACCGGCCTCCGGTGGGCGGGTGACGCGGACGAGGTAAACGATCAGGCCGGCAATGATGATGAGGTTTGCGAATTGGGAAACGCCATGCCAGGCACCGAAGGAGCGACGGGCCAAATCTTTTCGTTCCGGACTCGGATCGAGGTACATGGTCTGGCGGAGGGTTTGCATTTTGGGCTGAAGCCAGAGCCCGCCCATGAGGCTGAGGCTGAAAAGGACGACGAGCAAGCCGAGCGTTAATCGGTTGGTTTTACGGCCCAAATAAAGCCATTCGGCGAACAGATGGAGCAGGGCAATGGTGCCACAGATGTATTGGAGGATGAAGTAACGCTTGATGAGCACCAAGGCCACGCCACCCGCATAATATTGAAAGGCGGTTTCACCGAACAGCTTGTGCATGTCCTGTGAAAAGACCCCGGGGCCGACGCCCAGCGTGAAAAAGATGGCGGCGCCGAACCAGACGGCTGCGTTTACCAAGCCCACAAATCTCAAGAACCCAATCACTTGGTCAGTATAGGAACAATCTTCAGACGTGCCAAGCGGCGTTTAATTCACGGATTGGCAGGTGGCTTTTTGAGAGAATAGAGGTATTCCACCAGATCGATCAAATCCTGGGTGGACATGGTTTGTTGCAGGTCGGTGGGCATGATGGAGGTCTTGAGCTGCCGCCGGGTGGCAATTTCGCTCCTTTTGATCCGGGTCGGGATGGCTTTGGGGTCTTTGAGGGTGAGTTCCTCGGCGGTTTCGCTGATGATGATGCCGTAGGCTTCGTCGCCGGATTTTAATTCGAGCTGCCAGGCCTCGTACCCGAACGCAATGCCCGCGCTGGGATCGAGAATGGCTTCGTAAAGGGCATCCTTGCCGAGTTTGGTGCCGATCTCGGAAAGGGCGGGGCCGAGATCAGCGCCTTTTTCATTGATGCGATGACAATTGATACAGCCGACCTCAGCCCGGGCAAAGACCTGGGCTCCGCGGGCGGGATCGCCTTTTTTCTGCGCCAGTTCGGCCAGGGGCGGCAACGGTTCGGTGTTCCTCGCCTGAGGCGGGGGGAGCAGTCGCGCGGCTTTCACTTTCAGCTCCGGCCAACGGACGGCGTTCAGTTCGGTGTTGGCGGTGAATTTGAGACTATTCGGCACTTTGTCCTGCTCAACGAACTGAAGGAGGGTCGCCGCGCCTTCCTGAACTTGGGCAAGGGAGCGAATGGCCTGGCGGCGGATCGAGACGTCACGCGTTTCATCGGTGACGAGGGGCACCAACAAGGGGAGGATTTCCTTATCGTGGGTGTTGCCGAGCGCTTCAATGATTTTGGCACCGGCGGTCGAGTTGGTGCCGTGCAAGGCGTCGTGCAGCAGCGCGAGGTCGTGGCTGGCGAGGATCAGGCGGGCCGCCTCGACGCCAGTTTCATCTGCGGGATGTTGAAGCGCGACTTCGAGCAGACCGGCATTTTGGCCTTTCAATTGGAAGTCATTGACGATCTTAACGAAGTTGGGCGTGCCGCGGGTGGATTCGAGCACTTTCAACACCGCTGCTTTCAAGGAAGGGTTAGCCTCCATATCCATTCCTTTGAGCCGGCTCAGGGCCTCGATGGCAATGGCGTTGCGGTCGGGTTCGGCGGTGGTGGGTTGGGCGGAAGCCCGGCAGAGGCCCAGCAAGAGTCCAAACAGCAACCCAATTGGCAGCCTGATTCGCGCTTTCATGGTGAGCGCATTATTCATCGGGTGCGTCCATCGAAACAAGCGGCGAATTGAGCCGGAAACCGCGGGGGAGCGTTGGTCGTGCTGGAACGTCGCCTGTAAAACTACGGAGGGAAACGTCAATCTTTCCCGATCCATGGTATTTATCTGGACTGTTGGGCTCCGCCACCACAACCTCTGGCAGCAATGCGTTCCACCTTTTAACTCGTAGTCCCATAATCGTCGTTGCTCCCGCCGTAACAAATGTTCCCGGTCGTAACCGCCGCCCCCAGCCTATTCAGAAGGAATTAAGAATTAATGTACAACCATCAAGACCGCGGATTCAAATCTTGTTCGATCGAAGAATCCCTGAACGCCAGCGCGGGGCAGCGAAACCGCCGTTTCACGGTTCCTCCACGCATTTTGCTCAGGAGTTACGCGGCGATAATATGTTTTTGGTTGGTGGCTACGGGCCGGGTTTGGGGCGCGGACACCTCCGATCCATTGGTGGAACCGGGCCCCGGCGCTTTGACCAACGCGCTGGCCCAAATCGGCGCATTGCAAGACGAGGCCCGCGCACTGTCGCCGACGCAGAAAAAAATCGCCACGCCGCTCCTGGATGCGTTGCGCGAATTTCGCGGCGCGGCCCCGCGCCGATATGCGCCGAAGGTGCGATCCAATCACAAGCTCATGTCGGCGGGTACCATCCTGGTGGACATTCGCGGCCAGGTGTCCGACAGCCTGTTGATCCGGCTCAAGGCGCAGGGCGCTAACATTCACAGCAGCCATCTCCAGTACGAAAGCATCCGGGCGGAAATTCCCATCGCCGCGCTCGAACTTATCGCTGCGGATGCCGATGTGAAATTCATCCGCCCGGCAGACCTGCCGATCAAGAATGCGGGGACCGCCGTTTCGGAAGGATTTTATGCGGAGGAAGCGGACGTCGCCCAGTCGGCTTTTGGAGTCACGGGTGCGGGGGTTAAAGTCGGGGTCATTTCAGACAGCGTGCGTTATCTGGCCAACTCGCAGGGGCACGCCGATTTAGGACTCGTCAACATTCTGGCCGGCCAGAACGGCCTCGGCACCAACGGGGATGAGGGTGAAGGCACGGCGATGTTGGAAATCGTGCATGATCTCGCCCCGGACGCGCAATTGTATTTCGCCACCGGGTTCGGAGGCATTCCTTCGATGGCCACCAATATCATCGCCCTGGCTGATGCGGGGTGCGACATCATCATTGACGACGTCACGTATCAGACGGAATCGCCGTTCCACGCGAATCAGCCGATTGCACAGGCCGTGCAAACCGTGAGCGACCGCGGCGTTTTGTATTTTTCCTCCGCAGCAAATTCGGGTAATTTTACCCATGGCACGTCCGGCACCTGGACGGGGGATTTTTCCACGTTTAATTTTTCTCCGGGTCTGGGGCAACTGCACAATTGGGGCGGCACGCCCTTCAATCAAATCACCAAACAAAGCGGCGCGGTGACATTGTTCTGGTCGGATCCGATGGGGGCTTCCACCAACAACTACAATCTGTTCATCACCGACGTGAACGGGAACGTGCTGCGGCAGTCCATCACCGTCCAGAACGGCGCGAATGACCCATATGAAGCGGTCGCGGCGAGCACCAACAGCGGCGAGTACGTGGTGGTGGCGCTGGCGGCGGGCACCCAGCGGGATATCTACGTGAACACCGGCCGCGGCCGGTTGGCGCACGGAACCACCGGCAGCACGCGCGGCCACAATGCCGCTCCCGCGGCGAATGCCTTCAGCGTGGCCGCGACCACAGCCCACGGCATCGGCACTGGCTTCCATTTCGCGGGCGGAACCAATAATCCGGTGGAAAGTTTTAGTTCTGACGGATTTCCGCGCATTTTCTTTGAAGCCAATGGTGCGGCCGTCACGCCCGGAAATTTTCTGTCCACGGGCGGGCGCATCCTGCTCAAGCCGGATTTCACCGCGGCGGACGGGGCGATTGCTTCGACCAACACCTTTCCGACCAACGTGACGGATTTCACTCCATTCTACGGCACGTCCGCCGCCGCCCCGCATGCCGGCGCCATTGCGGCCTTGATCAAATCGTACCGCCCCGATCTCACCCCCCAGCAAATCCGCCTCGCGATGATGAACACCGCGCTGGACATCGAGTCAATTGGCTTCGATGTCAATTCCGGCGCGGGCATTGTCATGGCTGAAGCCGCACTGCTCTCCGTGGATAACACGCCGCCGCTCGTGGCGGTGGTTTCGCCGGCCCACAGCAGCGCGATCGCCCTGCTGACAAACATCAGCGGCACGGCCTCTGACATTGGCAGCGGTTTGCAGGGCAACCAAATTCACTTCACGCTTTTCAATAATGGAAATCTCTGGAGCGGCACTTATTGGACAAATACGGTGTCGACCGATCCGTCCATCCTCCTCACCGCCTCCGTGGTCAGCGGCGCGTGGACTTTCACGAACGTGCCGACCGGCGGCGCGCAGGTGCCGGGAACCTATTACATCAGCGCGTTCGCCCGCGACAATGCCGGCAATCTCTCCACGCCGCAATCGGACGTGACCTCCACCAGCTTCACAATCGACACTGCGCCGCCCAACGTCGCGATTACTTTTCCGCCGGACGGCAGCACGATCACCAATCAACTTGCCGGCAACTGGTTTCAAGGCATCGCCAGTGATAGTCCCGGCAATAATCTCTCCCTCTCGCTGTTCATCCGCCGCAACAGCGACAACCTTTACTGGACGGGCTCCGGTTGGGGCGATGTGACCAACGGCTTCATCAGCAACACCTACAATTCCGGAAACCAGACCTGGCAAAGCACCGGCGGGCTGCCGGTGCCGGGCTCATCCTTGGCCAATGGCGACTATCATTTCATCGCCATTGCCCGCGACGCCGCGGGCAATCAGCAGCAGGTGGATTCGGTTGTGTCGGTGGATTTTCACCGGGTGTTTGTCTTCACAGCGGGGAGCTTATATGACAATGATCCCAACAACAACAACCTGAATTGGAACAACCCCGCGAATTGGGATGTCGGGCAGGTTCCGACAGTTGATTCCATTGTGGTCATCAACAGTTACGCGCTCGACAACACGGCGCTCGGCAGCCTGAACTACTACCGGCTGGACATGAGCGGCGGCAGCCTTGCCACTTTGGGGTTGACGCTGCAAAAGTTCAATCTGTCCGGCGGAAGCCTGACCGGTCCGATCACCATCGCGGCCAATGGCGTTTTCAATTGGAGTGGCGGCTCCCTCGGCAATTGCACCCTCCCCGGCACCGCCACCCTCAATGTCACAGGCGCGGGCGACAAGGTCCTCGCTCAAAACAGCACCCTGAGCCTCAGCGGAAAGACCGTGTGGGCCGGAGCCGGAAATCTCGCCACCGCTTACGGTTGCCAGATCAACAATACCGGCACGTTCAGCATCCAGAGCGACGCGCAGTTTTACAATTACACCGGCGGCCTTCCATCGCCCGTCTTTAACAACACCGGTGTCATCCAGAAAACCAATGCCACCGGCGTGACCGTCATTTCCGCCGTGAACGGCGGCTGGATCTTCAATAATAACGGCACACTCGACATCGAGGCCGGCGTACTGAGTTCCCAGACTCAACTCTACCTCAACCACGGCACCGTGTTCGCCGGCGCGGGTGTCACGCGCGTGGATGCCGGCAACGCGACCCTCGCGGGCACGAACACGCTGCAAGCCGGCGCGACCTTTGCAATCGCCGGGGGCACAGTTACGGGCACGAACACGTTTGGCGGCGCCGGGGCGTTCAACTGGAGCGGGGGCACGATCTCGGCGGCCCTCAGTTTGCAATCGAACGTGGTTATCAATCTGAGCGGCGCGGGTGACAAGACGCTCGCTCCCAACAGCACGATCAACAATGCCGGCAACGCGATGTGGACCGGCGCGGGTCGGATCAACGTCGGCTATGGCAGCGTGTTCAACAACACGGGCGGCTTCGTCGCGCAGAACGATGCCCAATTCTACAACCACACCGCCGGCTTGCCCGCGCCCCTGTTCATCAACTCCGGCAGCTTCACCAAGACGAACAGCACGGGCTCGACCGCTTTTTACCCCGACAATGGGGGCGTGGCTTTCAACAACACCGGCAGCGTCAGCGTGCAGAGCGGCAATCTCGCGCTCGGCGGCGGTGGCGCCAGCCAGAACGCGAGCTTCAACGTCGCGTCCGGGTCGCGAATTGATTTGACCGGCGGCGCCCACAATTTCGGTCCAGCACTCAATTTCAACGGCGGCCTCACGCGGATGCTTGCCGGCAGTCTGAATCTGACCGGGACGAATCTTTTTGCCGTTGCGGCGGCTTTTGAACTCGTCGGGGGCACGGTGACCGGCACGAACACGTTTGCCGGTGCGGGCGCGTTCAACTGGAGCGGGGGCACGATCTCGGCGGTTCTCAGCCTGCAATCCAATGTGGATTTCAACATCAGCGGCGCGGCCGACAAGACGCTGGCTCCCAACAGCATGCTCAACACCGCGGGCAGCGTGGCCTGGACCGGCGGGGGCCAGATCAACGTCGGCTATGGCAGCGTGTTCAACAGCATCCACAGTTTCGTCGCGCAAAACGATGCCCAATTCTACAACAGCACCGCCGGCTTGCCCGTGCCCCTGTTCATCAACGCCGGCAGCTTCACCAAAACCAACAGCCCCGGCACGACCGCTTTCAATGCCGCCAACGGCGGCGTCGCGTTCAACAACACCGGCAGCGTCAGCGTGCAGAGCGGCGCGCTGACCCTGGGCGGCGGCGGTGCGTCGGCAAACGATTCGTTCACGGCCGCCGCGGGTTCGCTTATCGATTTCACGGCCGGTGCATTTGTTTTCAACGGAAATCAGGCGTTGCTGGGCGGTGGAACCAACCGCGTGAATGGCGCGACGCTCACGTTCAACAACGCCACGAACACGATGGGCGGCGCGATTACTTTTGAAATCGCTGCCGGCTCCATCGCCGGCACCAATACATTTTCCGGCGCAGGCACGGTCAACTGGAGCAGCGGCACCATTTCCGCCGCGCTCAGTTTGCAGTCGAACATCGCGGTCAACATTTCCGGCGCGTATCCCAAAACGCTGGCGGCTGGCGGCACCATCGCCGTTGCGGGCAACACGCTATGGACAGGCGGGGGCGACATTAATGTCGGCTATGCCAGCGCGTTCATCAACAATGGCACATTCAATGTCCAGAGCGGGTCGCAATTTTACAATTACACCGCGGGCCTGCCGGTTCCCGTCTTCGTGAACAACGGGAGGTTGCTTAAATCCACCATCGCTGCGACGACGACTTTCCATGGGGCAAGCGGCGGTGTGGCGTTCAACAACAACGGCACGATCAACGTTCAGGCCGGCGACCTCATCCTTGGCGGCGGCGGCGCGGGGACGAATGGAATTTGCACCGCGGCAGCCGGTTCGCACATTGACTTGACGGGCGGCGGTTTCAACTGGTCCGGCAATTCCGTGATCAGCGGCGCGGGCGTCACGCGCGTCAACAGCGGGAATCTCACTTTCAGAGGCGGCGCGACCACCGTAACCGGCACGTTTGAAGTGGCGGCGGGCAGCGCGGGCGGAACGAACACCTTGGCGGGGAGCGGCACGTTCAACTGGACCAGCGGTTCGCTTTTCGGAAATTTGATTTTGCAGTCGAACCTCGCGTTCAACATTTCGGTGGCAGGCGACAAAACGCTGCAACCGAACAGCACGATCGACAGCGCGGGCACCGCGACCTGGAGCGGGAACGGAAACCTCAACATGGCTTATGGCAGCGCGATCAATAACAGCGGCACCTTTATCGCGCAGAACGACATGCAGTTTTTCAACTATACCGCGGGCGCACCCGCGCCCGTGTTCAACAACAGCGGTACTTTCCGCAAAAGCGGCTCGACCGGCCAGACTGGTTTTCATCCGAGCAATGGCGGCGTGAACTTCAACAACACCGGCGTGGTGGATTTGCGCTCCGGCACATTGGTGATTTGGGCGGCTTACGCGACCTCACCTTCAAACCAGCTCAAAATTCCCATCGGCGGATTGAGCGCGGGCACTGAGTTTGGCAGCGAATACTTCCCCGGCGTGGCGGCGTTTGATGGAACACTCGGCATTTCATTGACGAACGGTTTCACGCCGACGAATGGCAATTCCTTTACCCTGGCCACTTACGGTTCGCGTACGGGCCAATTCACCTCGACGCAATTTCCGCCGCTGCCGGTGGAATCCAGATGGCAGCTCAGTTACAACCCCAGCTCACTCGTGTTGCAGGTCGTTCCCTCGACGGTATTCCTGAGTTCCTCGCTTACCAACGGGAACTTCCAATCCTCTTTTATCGGCCAGGCCGGTTCGATGTGCGTCATTGAGGCTTCGACCAATTTGCTGAACTGGACGCCCTTGCTCACCAACACTCCGTTCAACGGCAGGTTGCAGTTTGTTGACCCCCAGACATCGCAGTTTGTGAAGCGCTTTTACTGGGCGACCATCTTTCCGTGAGGCCTTGAAGCCGGATTGTTCCCCGCGCTGAAGGTTCTCTGAGGCCGGCGGTCGTAGCTTTCAGGTCGAGCTGGACAAACGATCGCTGATGGTTTGGAAACGCCGCAGCGGAGACCTGCGTGTTTGGAGGCGGCCTCTGTGGCAGAAAAGACACAGATTGCCCAAGGAATCCTTTTGACCTGACATTCGGTGTCTGTGTACGCTGGTGTATTAGTGATTTTAGATAGTCGCCAGATTACGAACGACGCATGAACCCCACCGCGCCCACCGCTTCTGACAGTCTGGTTTATCCACCCGGTTTTCGCGCCCGCCGCGGCTTGAATTGGGGATTTCTCGGGCTGCTCTATACCTCGTTCTACATGTGCAGGTATAATCTCTCGATCGCCAACACCGCCATCAGCAAGGAGTTTGGTTTTTCGCGGGCGGACATGGGGACGATCATCACCGTGGCTTTGCTGGCCTACGCCTTCGGCCAGATCATAAACGGGTTGCTGACCGATCGGATTGGTGGGAAACGGGCCATGCTGATCGGGGCGGGCGGCACGATCACAATGAACATTCTGTTTGGAGCGGCCTCGTACTGCGGAGTGCTTCATCCCGAGTTGAACAATGTGGATCATCCGGCCGGCCAATGGATGGTCGGTTTCAATCTCTTCCACACAGAGATCTTTTTCCGCCTGCTGATGCTCTTCGTGGCCATCCGGGGGTTGGACGGTTATATGCAGGCTTATGGCGCACCCGGCATGATCAAGATCAACACCGCCTGGTTCAGCCATCGGGAGCGAGGGCGCTTTGCGGGGATCTTTGGGTTCATGATCAATCTCGGGCGTTTCGGCATTTTTAACCTGGGTCCCGCTTTGCTGGCCGGCTTCGTCTTCCTGGGCATGTGGCATGTGCCGCCGCTGCATTGGCGCTGGCTGTTTTGGATACCCTCGGGGATCTGCGCGGTCGTGGCGGTCGGCATGGCGCTGACGGTCAAGCAAACTCCGGAGGAAGCCGGGTTCCACGGCACGTCTGCGGCCGAAGCCGCCGGGACGGGACCGGAAGCCCGATTCAAGGAGGTTCTCCTTGCCATCGTGAGTAATCCCACGGTCTGGATTGTCGCGTTGGCCTACGCCTGCACCGGCGCGGTGCGCCAAGCAATCGATAATTGGTTTCCGCGTTACATGCAGGAGATGTTTCAGATGGATTTAAAATCGGCCCAGTTCCAGTGGCTTGGTTTTCTCATTCCCTTTGTAGCCTCGGCAGGGTCGTTAACGTCGGGCTACGTCTCCGACATCGTGTTCAAAGGCCGAAGGGCACCGGTGGCAGCGGGGCTTTATTTTCTGGAGACCGCCTTCATCCTCGCGGCGGCACAGTTCCACAGCGCCAATGCGGCGGTTGCCTTTCTGGTGCTGATTTCGCTGACCGCGAACTCCACGCATTCCATTTTGGGCACGGCGGCGGCGATGGATATTGGGGGTCGCAAGAACGCGGGGTTTGCCTCCGGCATCATCGACTCGTTCCAATATTTTGGCGGGAGTTTGGCGGGAATCGTCCTCGGCAGGCTGCTCGACAAGAGTTTGGGCAATTATTTTTACTTTATGGCGCCTTTCGGGGTCATCGGCGGCTTGCTCATGCTGTTCATGCAATGGCGGCTCAATGTCAAAGCCAGGCAGGTGGCGGCCTCGGGCGTCGGCAGGTCCGGTAACGGGGAAACCGCGGGGAAACACTAATCGGGGAACAGGAGGCCTTCGCGGGCGAGGAGCTTGCGTTTCCAGTCGAGACCGCCGGAGAAGCCGCCCAGGCGGTGGTTGGCGGCCAGCACGCGATGGCAGGGGATGAGCACCGGGATAGGATTGGCACCGCAGGCGCTGCCAACGGCCCGGGTGGCTTTGGGTTGACCAATGCTGGCGGCCATTTCCGCGTAGC
This sequence comes from Pedosphaera sp., assembly GCA_028293465.1. Lineage (GTDB taxonomy): Bacteria > Verrucomicrobiota > Verrucomicrobiia > Limisphaerales > Pedosphaeraceae > JAQGOT01. The sequence goes on from JAQGOT010000431.1 coordinate 11,065, forward strand.
TGTTGGTCTTTCCCAGCGTGATACGGCGCAGCGCATTCCAGACGCGTTGTTGAAATTCCGTGCCGGCGGAAAGGTCGAAGGGCGGCAGGGCTTCCGGTGCGTGGCCAGCCAGCACTTGCTCCAATGCCTTGGTAGTCATTGTGTGCCATTGGCGCATTGGCAGCGGGAGTTCAGCCGGTTTCAAAAGACCCTTCGGCTCGCGATGGATGGGAAAGTCCAAGCGTTCCAGCCCGTTCTCGGAATAATACGCGAGGAAGCTGCCTTCCGAGGTCTGGATCGGAAAGGGCATGGGTTAATGACGGCGCACGAACATGGCGAGAATTCCAACCAGCACCAAAAATAGGATGATGAAAACAAAAAGGAAACGGTTGCGCGCGACGCGCTTTTCGTAACGCATGGGGCGCAGTCCCTGGATGCTGCCGGCGGCCAGGTAGTTGACGAGCTTGGGATTGGCGGTGGAGGGGCCGCGGAAATTATTTTTGATGCGGCGCACCAGGGCCGCCAAGTCATACTTGCGGACGCCCAGATCATTGTAGTGTTCCGGGGTGGAGGCGGGTTCGGCACGGTTTTTCAACCGGTTTTGATCCACGTCCTCGAAGATCGGTTCCCGCGGTTCAGTGGGAGCGGGCGGAGGGGGCGGAGCATGGGCGGCAGCGCCGTGGGGGAGGGCGGTGGAGCGGAGACGCGGGCCTTCGGGTTTATCCTGCTCGAGCTTGGAATCGAGGTTTTTGATCTGGGCCTCGAGGGCGGCGATCTCGTCGTTCAGCGCACGGGCGCGCTCGGAAATGGGATCAGCTTTTTTCTTGAACCACCCCATGCAGGCCAGAGGGTTAACGCCGCAGCAACAGCACGAGGATAACGCCAAGTGCCGCCAAGGCGACGGTTGCGAGCGGCCAGGTCAAGGCGAAGCCCAATTTGCACAGTTGGAGGAAACTCCGGCCTTTGAACAAAGCCTGCGGGGAAATACCGGCTTCGGAGGTTTGGGCCGCGTCTTGGGCCCCGCCCGAGAGGACGGGAAATTTCAAGCGGGCCGCATTCCATTCCATGCGGGCGTTTTCGATGCTGGTCAGGGCGCGCGTCAACTCAACGGCAAAAGATTCCTTGGTCCAGGTCTCTTCGCGGGTGGCTTCCACCTTGGCGAGGGCTTCGCGCATGTCGGCCAGCGACTTGGCCATTTGTTCGGCATCCCGGCGGGCGGTGAATTCGGCTTCCTCCAGCAAACCCACGCCGCGGGTGAGGTTTTGGATGGCTTCCTGGCGGCCGGTCTGAAATTCAATCTGCCGGCGGCGGGTTTCCTCGAGGCTGGCGCGTTCGCGTTC
>JAQGOT010000455.1 GCA_028293465.1 Pedosphaera sp.
TTACGCCTGTCGGTTTGCCACCGCCTTCAGAGTCAGGCGCTATTTGCTCGGCGCTTTATATTTTATCCCGAGTTGATCAAATAAAAACGCATACGCATCGGCCTCGCCCGCGATGCGCTCATCAAGCCCTGTCCCCATCCCGTGGCCGGCGATGGCGGTGGTGCGCAACAGAATCGGGTTTTTCGATTTGTTCGCCGCCTGCAGTCGGGCCGCCATTTTACGCGAGTGCGATGGATTGACGCGATGGTCATTGTCACCGGTCATCAGCAAAACCGCCGGATAGCGGGTACCGTTCACCACCCTCTGGTAAGGAGAGTAATCATAAAGTGCCTTAAACTGTTCCGGATTCTTCACCGTGCCAAACTCGGTGATGTTAAATTCTCCGTTCGGATCCAGCTCGGTGCGCAAAGAATCGTAAATGCCGACGTGGGAAACGACCGCCCGGATCAGGTCCGGATGCTGCGTGAGGAGCGCTCCCATCAGCAAACCACCGTTGCTGGCGCCTTCGATCGCCAGTTTGTCGCGGCGAGTGTATCCCGTTTTGATGAGGTATTGGGCGGCCGCCGCGAAGTCATCGAAGACATTTTGCTTTTTGGTCAGATTCCCGGCGGTGTGCCATTCCTCACCAAATTCACCGCCGCCGCGGAGATTCGCCACCACATAAACACCCCCTGCATCAAGCCACACCCGGGTGGCTGCCCTGAAGGCGGGCGTCAGGCTGACCCCGTAACCGCCGTAACCATACAGCAGCGTTGGGTTGCCGCCATTGAGTTTGGTTCCTTTGCGCCGGATAATATTTAAGGGCACTTTGGTGCCGTCCTTGGAAGTCGCGAACTCGCGCATCACCTCCGAATCGCTGAAATCGGCGGGTGAAGTGCCGGCCAACGCGGTCGGTCGCGACTTTCCCGTGGCGGGATCGAAACTCATCCACACAAACGGCTCGATGTAACTGATGTTCTTGAACCAGACCTGATCGCTCTCCACACCTTCCGGACTGACCATCTGTTGCACGGCGGATACCGGCTTCACCGGCACCTCCATAGGGGATTTACTGCCCCGCTTGAAGAAGCGGATCTGGGAGGGGCCACCGACCAGGTCGGCCACATAAAGACCGCCGGGCGAAGGGGAGAATTCCTCAATCACCCCCGCGCTTTCAGGAACCACGACCTCAGCCTTGGCCAACTCCGGGGTGGCGAGTGGCAGGCGGAGAATCTTTCCGTGCGGCGCATTCTTGCGGCTGAGCACATAGAGAGCGCCATCCCGCCCAAATTCACCATGCTTGATCCAGTCGCTGAACTTGGTGATTTGAGTCCATTGCCCCTCAGGGTTGCGCAGATAAAGGGCGTATTCACCGCCATCACCATTGGCCACCGTGGCCAGCAGGTAACGACCATCCTTGCTCGCTGCCAGCTCGATTTCCGCAATGCGCGGCAGGTCTTTGCCGATTTCGTAATGGTCCTGCTCCACCGGGGTGCCAAGCTTGTGAAAATACACCTGTTGATAAAAGTTCAGGTCTTCCGGCGGCCGCTCGCCGGTATGCGGATAGCGAGTGTAATAGAGACCGGTGCCGTCGGCATTCCAGGCGACACTTCCCCCGCCGGTCGCAAATTGAACGCGCGGGATCTGGTCCGGCAACGGCTGCCCGGTGGCCACGTCATAAATATGGATCGTCCCATCCTCGCTCCCATTTTCTGAAAGTGACATGGCCACCCGTTTTCCGTCGAGGGACGGCACGTAGAAATCAATGGCGGTGGTGCCCTTGGCATTAAGCTTGTTGGGGTCAAGCACCACCCGTTCGGACGCCAGATCATCGGGCGAGGTCAGGGCAATGAGCCACGGTTGCTGGGCCGGCGGTTTGAATTTCATCGCAAAGACCACCCCCGGTCGGGACTGCAACCCGGAGTAATTCGCGGAGGCCGCAGAGTAAAGCTGGCGTAACCGCTCGGCCACCGCTGTCCGTGCCGGCCGACTGTCGAGATAAGCGCGGCTTACTTTGTTCTGCACCTGATTCCACTCCTTGACCGCCGGATCTCCGAAATTTTCCAGCCAGAGATAGTCGTCCACCACGGTTGTCCCGTGATAGGTATTCGTGACCGGATGCTTGGCCGTCGGCGGCACATCGAGCGCAAATGCGGAGGCACCGGTGATAACCAGCGAAAGAAAAACGCTGCCAGTTCGGGCGATAAAGCGATTCACTACCATCGGCATACTTTAGAGCCTGGTCCAAATTGCGTCCACCCTGGAAACTGCCAATTTTTCGCCTCTTCCGTCCTCTGCGATTATCTGCCTTCTATTGGGCTTGATGCTCGGCTTCGTGAGCGCCGGTAGCCTCGTTTGGGGCAGTGCCAATCTGCGAACGGGAGGGCAGAACATCGGCCTGCAACATCACCCCGCCCGGTTGAGCCTGCGCTTGTTTGCCCGGTTACCTCTCAAGGCGCGGCACCGCTTCATGCATGAACATCGAGATCCATTCCTTGGCCGCCGTCTGATCCTGCGGGTGGCCGCCACGCAGTTCCATCGAGCCATCGGCCAGACCGATCAATCTGGCCTTGCCAAAAGTAGTGATAAGCTTTTCCGATTTCCGGTTTGTGAGGGGCAGCAGTCGATTTTTCATGAGTCGATTCTGCCCGCCCCGGTTGGACAAAGACTGTCCAACCACAAATAGGCGACTCCACTCCTTCGCCACCAAGATGAACCGACCTCCCGCGCCACCGGCTGGGGTTGTCGCCTACTCGGCTTTGCGGTCATCACCCACTTCCACCGGGTGGCAATCCCCACTTACCCTCGGAGCAAATAAGTGGAAAACTATCCAAATGTTATGTGCGGGCTTTCGGGGAAGGCGACTGCGTTCAAAATGGGTAGTCAAACCACCGGAACGCCTGCTGCATGAACGAGGACAACCAGTTAAACACTGAACTGCTGCCAGCCGAGCCTTATGCGCCGGCGCGGTCAGTCAGGCGCAACGGCTACAGTCACAATGCCTATTCCGGATCAAATTTGATGAACGAGCGAGCACAAGGAAAATCACCCACCACCAAGGCGCCTGTTCCTGCGTCAATTGACCCCCTCTGCTTCGTGGAGGTGCTCATGCACCGCTGGCGACTGCTCCTGCTGGGGGGAGGGCTGATGGCTGCGGTTGCGGCCTTGGCAGGCATGTTTCTCTGGCGAAGCAGTTGCACCGCCGTCGCCCAGATAATCCGTCATGAACCGATTGGCGTTGCCGAGTTTTTCCGGGGGCCTTTGCTGACGCCGGACACGTTTGCCGGAATCTTGAAATCGCCGGAGTTGCTGCAGCGTGTAGCCACCAACGCCCATCCACCGGTTTCCGCCGAGCTGTTGGCCAAGTCTGTCTTCATCAAACCGGAGGTGGATTCCGATCTGGTAAAGATCGGGGTGAAAGGAAAAAATCCCCAAATGGTCGTTACTTTGGCCAACCTTTATGCCGAGGAGGCGGTCCAATACACCCGTGAACTGCAAAAACGCGAGGTAAGTGAATTGAGCAAAAATTATCTTAAGCAACAACTAGGTTCCATGGACCAGGACCTGAACTCCCTGCAGGACCAATTTAAAGGCCTGCCCAGTTCCGGCTTGCTAACAAGCAAGTTGACCGAGATGCACGGCACCGTTTCCAATCTCACCCAGCAGTTACAAGCCTCGCCCAGGATGACAACCACGACCTCACGCTTGTATGAACGGTTGACGCGGGAGATGGAAAGCCTGGGTGATTTGACCAAGGTTTACTCGGATGCGAATCCCAAAGTTCAGCAGCAGCAAGCGTTGGTCGAAAAACTCCAGAAGCAGTATTCCGAAGCCGCCACCAATTCCGCCATGGGCGGCATGGGCAACCCCGACTTGGCTGGAGGCCTGGGCTTTAATCCAACTTACGAGATCATCCGTGGTAAATTGCAGGCCCTGCACAATAGTCGGGAGCTTTTGGCGGATCGCCAGCGGGAAGCTCAGGCCCTCGTCACCAACCCGCCCGGCAGCGTCCGGACCTTCGCGCCCGCCACGGTCAAAGGCGTGATCCGCGATCGCCGTTGGTTGAAAGTAGGCTTCGCCTCGATCTTTGGAGGCCTTGTGGGAATCCTGTTCGCAGCGGGCGGCGTCCTGCTGGTTGAAATCATGGATGACCGCCTGAAGACGGCGGATGATCTCAAGCGGGTGACCAAGCTGCCCGTCATCGCCACACTGGACGACTTGGGCCGAAAAGGTCCCTCGGCGCGTGAACGCTGGGCCTTTCGCACTTGGACCATGCTCCAGGGGAGGTTAAGCCCTTCTTCCAACCAAGGCTTGGTATGCGGCGTCACCTCCTCCCAGGACGGCGAAGGCCGTTCCACCTGGGTCAACCTGCTCGCCGAGGCGGCGAGCCTGAGCGGCTTCCGCGTTTTAACTATTGCGACGCGTCCCTCCGCCAACGGCGCTGATGAACCGGAGCAAATTGACGACCACGAGTTCGGGGCAAATCAGAATGGCGCAGATTCAAACACACTTACAACAAATGTCCTGGCTTCGCCCGGCGAAGTGACTGAACAATTATCCGGCCCAAACCCGCAGCCCTTGGTGCATATCCCGCTGCCAGGCTGGGTTTGGAACTTGGAACGGCGCATGCAATGGCAGGAGGCACTTAACCATTGGCGCAAAATTGATAATGTCGTCATCCTCGTGGAACTTCCTCCCGCTTCGACTCCCGAAGCCGTGCTGCTCGGCCAGAATCTGCCCAATCTGGTCTGGTTGGCCAACAGCGGCACCGCCCGCGCTGGCGAGACCCGCGCGCAACTCGAAACCCTGCGCCATGCCCGCTGTAATCTGGTCGGTGCCGTCCTGAACCACGAAGCCGCCCCGCCCTTGCGGAGCCGGTTTCCCCGCTGGCTGGGCTGTGTAATTCTGGGTTTGGGGTTGAGCATCTGTAGCGCGGGCGCCCGGCAGACAAACGCGCCGATCAACGAAACTCCAGCGCCAGCGACTGCTACCGCTCCAACCGAACCAAGCACGAACGCTTCCTTCTCGGTGAATCCCGCGCAACGTGCCGATTGGCAGCGACGCCTGACCCTGGGCCCCGGTGATGTTCTGAGTTTTTCCCTCTATGGCCAGCCGGAATTGACCAAAGCGGATGTTTTCGTCGGGCCGGATGGCCGGGTCGGTTTTCTTGAAGCCCAAAACATCCTCGCGGCCGGGCTGACCGTGGATGAATTGCGCACGAACGTGGACCAGCAACTCTCGCAATACCGCCGCTC
>JAQGOT010000475.1 GCA_028293465.1 Pedosphaera sp.
CGGTTGGGGATTGTCACCGGGCGCGACCTGGCCCAAGCGTGCCGGGATCACTATTCCAAACCGGTCGCGATTTCCTTGTGGGCATTGTGCGAAGTGGCGATTTGCGCCTGCGACCTGGCGGAGGTGATCGGATCCGCCATCGCGCTCAATCTGTTGTTCAAACTTCCCTTGATCTGGGGTGTCTGCCTGACGACCTTGGATGTGCTTGCGGTGATGTATTTGCAAAACAAGGGATTTCGGTACATCGAAGCGCTCGTGATCACCCTTATCCTCACCATTGGCGGGTGTTTCATGTTCGAGATCATTTCATCGCGGCCGGACGCCGCCGCGGTGCTGGGCGGTTTCGTCCCCAAATTTGAGATCATCCAAAACAAGGAGATGCTTTACCTCGCCATCGGCATTCTTGGGGCGACGGTCATGCCGCATAACTTGTATCTCCACTCCTCCATCGTCCAAACGCGGAAGTACGAACAGAACGCGGAGGGCAAGAAAGAAGCGATCAAGTTTGCCGTGCTCGACTCCACCGTGGCCCTCTCGTTTGCGTTGTTCATTAACGCGGCCATTCTGATCGTCTCGGCGGCGACGTTCCATGCCCACGGCAATCACACCGTGAGCGAAATCCAGGATGCCTACAAACTATTGAGCCCGGCCTTGGGAGTTACGCTGGCGAGCGTTATTTTCGCTGTCGCCTTGCTGGCCTCGGGACAAAACTCCACGTTGACAGGCACTTTGGCTGGTCAAATCGTCATGGAAGGTTTCCTCAACCTCCGCCTGCGCCCTTGGGTGCGGCGCCTTATCACCCGGCTGATTGCAATTATTCCCGCGGTGATCGTCACGGCCATTTACGGCGAGAACGGGACCGCCAAATTGCTCATCTTCAGCCAGGTTATCCTCAGCTTGCAGCTTTCCTTCGCGGTGATCCCGCTCGTGTTATTCACCAACGATCGCAAGAAAATGGGCGAATTCGTAAATCCGCTCTGGATCAAACTGCTGGCCTGGACCACCACCAGTATCATTGTGCTGTTGAATGTGAAGTATCTGCTCGATTGGACCGGCATCACTCAATGGCTTGGACGATTGTTTCATTAAACCAGACCATCACTTATATGTACGAGAAGATCCTAGTTGCTCTGGAAAACAGTCAGGCAGATGAGAGCCTCCTGCCGCACGTGCGAGAGTTGGCGAAGCGGTTCCAGTCGCAATTATTGCTCGTCCACGTCGCCGATGGCTGGGTGGCGCGCAACTTCGATCGCTTGAAGCTGGCGGAATCAGAGGAGATGAAAGTCGACCGCGCCTACCTGGAATCGACTGCCGCCCAACTGCGCACGACCGGCCTTAACGTGACCGCCCACCTGGAATTGGGCGATCCTCCCACGGAAATTCTGAAAACCGCCGAACGAGAGCATTGCGACCTTATTGCGATGACCACTCACGGCCACCGGCTTTTGGGCGACCTCTTCTTTGGCAGCACCATCCACGAAGTCCGCCACAAATCTTTCATACCGATCCTCCTTGTCCGCGCCGGGACCAGGGGGCCATGAAGTTCCCGTGCTCGCTCACGCGGACAGGCAGGATTTCGATCAGAGCAATTCGAGCACCCGGTGCAACTCGGCGTCTGTGTTGTAGAAATGTGGCGAGATCCGTATGTAACGCCGGCCGGCGCGGTCGGCACGCAAGGATGTGACAATATTAGCGGCTTCGAGTTTTGCGTGGAGGGCGGGCAAATCCGTCTCCGGCCGGGAAAAAGTTACGATCCCGCTGGCCAAGGCGCCAGGTGCATTCGACCCCGCTATGGTATAACCTTTGGCTTGCAGCGCCGGCACGAGCCACGTGCGTTTGCGGAGCAACTCGGCGGCGATGTTGTCCACCCCGATTTCCAGAATCAGTTCCATGGCGGCGTGCAGACCAACGATCCCGAGCAGGTTATGCGTACCGGCCTCAAAACGGTGGGAGTCCTTGCGGAAAACGATCTGCTCCTGAGCAACGTAACTGGGGCAACGAACATTGTTCCACCCGTAAACCGGCGGCTGCAGGTATTCCTGAAGCGACTGCTTGACGTACATGATCCCCGCCGCGCAGGGCCCAAGCAGCCACTTGTGCGCATCCGCAGCAAGGAAGTCGATATGCTCCACTGTCGTCGGGAAGGCCCCAATGGTTTGAATGGCATCCACACAGAAAAGAATATTCCGCTCCCGCAGGAATTTGCCGATCGACTGATAGTCCAGCCGTTGACCGGTGACGAAATGACAGGAGGCAAGGGCTACCAGACGGGTCTGCTCATCTACCTGCCCCATCACGTCCACGGGTCGGATCGCTCCCAGTTCCCGCGTGTTAATCAGGCGCACCTGCACTCCTCGTTCCGCCAAGGCCATCCATGGATAAACGTTCGAGGGATAATCGTCAAAATAGATGAGAATGTTGTCGCGCTTGCGGAAGGTCAGGCCGCTCGCGATGAAACTCAGTGCCAACGAAGTCGGACCGACAAAGGCAACTTCCTCCGGCCGGGAATTGAGCAGGCGAGCAGCCAGTTTGCGGCCACTCTCCAAAATCGAGGGATAAACGAACCTTTCCTGATCGCCGGTGGTCGCCTGGTGAGCGTATTTAGCGATGGCTTCGGCCACGCGCCGCGGCAACGGACAGTCGCCAGCATGGCCAAGGAAAATCTGCTCGCGGGTGACGGGAAATTCATGCTGGCGCAATTCTTCATTGGCAAGCAATTCAGCTAAAATCATTCACTGAGATTAAACCACGGGAATGAAGGTGCAAAGTCTAAGTTAATGAACCGAGGGCTCTGCGACCAGCAGCGCGAACGCGAAGGCGTGGGAGGCTTGATTAAAACCCGCCCGCCTTTTGCACCTGATCGAAATAGTCGGTATAAAAGCTGACCACCTTGTAACCGACCATCAGGGCCACTCCAAAATAAATGCCGCGCGGCATCCATTGGGCCAGCAGGTGAAGCTTGCGTGTCCCTTCCTCACTATAGTAAGCATGCAACCGTCGCAGGGAATCATCCAGTTGGCCGCTGATTTCGCCTGTGTGGTACAAGTTAGCGAAGAGTTCGGGAAATTGGGGTGAGGCGCTAACCACTTCCGAAGGGGTCGCCAACCCGGCCGTCACCTGAGGTCTCCAGCACAGGACCGTGTGCCGCAAGGCGGGCGACCCGCTGGCGGTGGCGGCCAATTCCCAGGCTTCAATGATGGTCACACCCGCGTTGATCAGCGCTTCTAGAGCGGCGGCCAGGCGGGCCAGAGCCAGATAATGACGCGCGGCGCCCAACACGGGAATGGGTTTGAGAATCCTTTCGAGAAATGCGCGCCACTCGGCTCCGCGCCGGCCTTGTGCGGCATAAACCATAAAAAAAACGGCGACGTAAATCGGGATCAGAACGCCAAGGCTTTTGAGCAGAAAAACCACCACGTTGCCAGTTTTGAAAAAATCCAAAAATGGAAACAGAACAATCGCGAAGTGGAACAGAAAGACGGGATAGGCCAGTTCGCTGATCATCTGGCGCAGCAGTCGGGCGCGATCAGAATAATAGTTTCCAAGAAGTTTAAAGACAGCATCGAGGCGACCGCTGTGTTCACCGGCGCGAATCAGGGCGATGTCGAAGGAAGGCGTCCAAAGCCCCAACCGCACGAGCGCATCGGCGAAAGTATCTCCGTGTCCCAGATGCATCACCAATTGGCGCAGCGGTTCGCGAAAGGATCGGGCCGGCGGGCTGCGGCTTAACATCTCCAGCGAATTGATCAAGCCCACGCCCGCGGCGGTCAACTGGGCTAGCTGGTAATAGAGTTCCGCGCGTTGGGAAAGTTGCCGGGGTGAAAGGATAAGCGCCATAACCCCCGTGCGGGGCCCTCACTCAGGCCGCCACTTTATCGAAGCTTGCCTTGAGGTCACGTTTACTGCGCAGGCCGACGATTTGTTCGGCCACCTGCCCATTTTGGAAAAGCAGAAGGGTCGGAATGGCGCGCACACCATACTCGGTGGCGAGGTTTTGGTGATCGTCGATATTGACTTTGCCGATGTTGACGCGACCGGAATATTCATCCGCCAACTCGTCCAGAATGGGAGCGATCATCTTGCAAGGGCCGCACCATTCGGCCCAAAAATCAACCAAGATTGGCGTCGCGGATTTCAGGACCTCTTGTTCAAAGTTGTCCTTGGTGAGAATAATAATATTGGGAGATGCCATTTTAAATCAGTTGGTGGCGGTGATACAACTAGGCGCGACAGGGCAAACTATTTGAAAAGCATCATGCAATAGGCAGTGGTTCCTACCGCAGCCAAAGCCGCCACAGCAGCCACGATCGCCAACACTTTGTCGAGTCCGCTGACGGCGGCAACGGGCGGCGGAGCGACGGGACGCGGTGCCGGACGCTGCGCGGGGGCAGCAGCAGGAGCGGCGGGCGCAGCGGCGGTCGAGCGCAACGGCGCAGCGGCTGCTGGCGGAGGAAACGGAGCCGCACCAGGCGCGGATGAAGGCCCGCCGGGGGGCAGAGTGGGTAATTTGATGGTCGGCGCGGCGGAAGGTTTTGGCGGCAGATTGATGCGCACCGTCTCCTTCTTGGGCTGAACCTTGGAACTTTCCGGCGGCTGGGGCGGAACCGCGCCTCCGGGCAAACTAGGAATGTTTTCTGCCATATACTTATTTAGCGCAAAGTTAAAGTTGCGCCGCGCCGGTGTCAAACTCTTATTCGACAAGCGCGTTCTTCGGTCAAAGGAATCTTGAACTACAGGGCAACGCGTTGAGCTTGGGAATTAGAGAGCGCCTGAGCATGTCGCCAGAGCCCATGCCAAGTAGTTTTGGGTTCTTGTTTGGCACGCAGTCTGCTGAAAATCGGGCATGAAGCTAAAGTTCATAGCGTGGATTGCCGCGGCCATATCGATCGTTTGGTTGGCCAGCGCACTGGCAGAGCCGAGTTCATCGAAAAGCGCCTCGCCCCAAGCGGTGGCAGCCAAGTCAAAAGGGACAACCAATGCGCCAGCGCCCGCTGTCACGAATGTAATGCCAGTTTTGACCAATACCCTGCCCAAAATCGCCCAGATGCCGGAGGATAATTATACCAACGGGTTGGGCATGAAATTCGTAAAAGCACCCGGAGGTTTTTGGGCGGGCCAATTCGAGGTGACCCAAAAGGATTACCTGGAAGTGATGCGTTTCAACCCGAGTGTATTCCAGGGGGAAAAGCGACCGGTGGATAATGTCAGTTGGAACAATGCCATGGAATTTTGCCGCAAGCTGACGGTGGAGGAGATTGTGACCACAAATTTACCCCCAAACTTTGTTTACACGCTGCCTACCGAAGGTCAATGGGAAGCGTTGCTGGCGGACGCCAGCCTAGGCGATGCCGTAACCAGCCAAACGGGTTCCCGGGGAACCACATCCGTGGTAGGAAGCTTGGGTTCAAACAGTCTGGGCCTTTACGACACGAGAGGAAACGTCATGGAATTTATGCTTGGCGATACCTCGAAGCCTTACCGCGTCCTTCGTGGGGGCTCGTGGCAGGATCGCATCGAGATCAACCTGCGCCCCAGCTTCCGCAATTACTGTCCGCCAGACCAACGCAAAAATACTTACGGGTTTCGTTGTGTGTTGCTGCCGTCAGCCACCAAATAAACGAGCCACCTCTCCGGCAGCCAAGGCGATCAAGCCCCAACCAACGCCGCCCCCGGTATCAAGCTTTCTCCTCGATCAACTCACGGCGGGCGCCGCTCAGCAATTGCTCGATGAAATTGGTCGAGTAAACGCCTCTCCGGAAATTCGGATCCTGCAGGATGGCCTGCTGAAAGGAGATGGTCGTCTTCACGCCGGTGATCATGTATTCGCTCAACGCACGACTCATCTTGTCCATGGCTTCGCGCCGGTCTTTGCCGTACGTGATAAGCTTGCCGATCATCGAGTCATAGGTTGGCGGGATGGTGTAACCAGCGTAAGCGTGGCTGTCTATCCGCACTCCCCTGCCCCCGGGCGAGTAATACATCTCGATGCGCCCCGGGCACGGACGGAAGTCGTCGAAAGGATCTTCGGCATTGATGCGACATTCAATGGCGTGACCCTTGAATTGAATGTCGCTCTGCGAATGGCGCAACGGTTCGCCCATGGCGATCATGATCTGATAGCGAACGAGGTCGATCCCGGTCACTTCCTCGGTGATGGGATGTTCCACCTGAATGCGCTTGTTAACCTCCAGAAAATAATAATTGCCGTTATTATCCACGATGAACTCAACCGTGCCGGCATTGGTATAATGCGCCAATTCCGCGATCTTCACCGCCGCCTTGCCCATCTTGTCGCGCAATTTCTTAAACCGGTTGTCGATCAACGGCGACGGGGTTTCTTCAACCACCTTCTGATTGCGGCGTTGGATGGAGCAATCCCGCTCTCCCAAATGAATAATGTGGCCCTTGTTATCCCCCAGAATCTGAAATTCGATATGGTGCGGATTCTCAATGAATTTCTCGATGTACACCCCGGAGTTGCCGAAGGCTTTTTCCGCTTCGGTTCTGGCCGTATGGTAACCTTTGACCAAGGAAATATCGTTGTGCGCCACCCGCATGCCGCGACCACCACCACCAGCCACCGCCTTGATTATCACTGGATAACCAATCCGCTTCGCCACCACCAAAGCTTCCTGTTCGTTCTCGACCGTGCCTTCGGATCCGGGCGGGATCGGCACCCCAGCCTTCTTGGCCAAGGCGCGGCTGACGGCTTTATCCTCCAACGCATTCATCGCCCGTGAACTCGGGCCAATGAAACGAATATTGCAACTTTCGCAAACATCCGCGAAATGGGCGTTTTCGGACAGGAACCCGTAGCCGGGATGGATGGCATCGACATCGGCAATCTCCGCCGCGCTGATCAAGCGATCGATGCGCAGATAGCTCTCGCTGCTGGGGGCCTTGCCGATGCAAATGGCTTCGTCCGCCAACTGGACGTGCATCGAGTTCGCATCCTGGTCGGAATAAACCGCCACTGTGCGGATGTTCAACTCCTTGCAAGCACGGATGATCCGTACGGCGATCTCCCCGCGATTGGCGACCAAAACTTTTTCAAACATGGACTTATTAAGGAAGGGATTCTGATTGATCCCCCATGCTGCCGAGGGACCGTCGGGTGACGAACATGGTCATAAAGGCCGTATCTTGAACATGGGCTGGCCGAACTCCACCGGCTTGGCATTCTCAACGGTTGTCTGCGTGATGATTCCCCTGACTTCAGCCTTGATTTCGTTCATGACTTTCATCGCCTCGATGATGCACACGACGGTGTCAGGATTGACCTCTGTCCCAATCTCAACGTAATTACCCGCTTCCGGCGATGGCGCACGGTAGAAAGTCCCGATCATCGGCGACTTGATCTCCATCTCCGTGGACGATGCCGATCCGGCTTGGAGCGCGGGAGCCCCGCCTGCGGACATCGCATTTGGAGAGGGGGCGTAGGCAATTATTTGCGGGTCCTCGTATTGGATGGCTGGGCCCACGCCGTTCGCTCCCCGCTTGAGCTTGATTTTGAAATCCTGCCTTTCGAGCTCGAACTCCGAGATGGAGTTCTTCTTCATTAGGTCGATGATGGCTTTAATGTCTTTTAGATCCACACGCCGCTTTCAGTTATTTTCCGGGCTCCCGCTACTCGAAACCGGGACCGGCAAATGTCCAAAGAGCAACCGTCGTTACATCGACCCTGCTCTGTTGGGTTAATCGATGAGTGCGACAGTAATCATCGCTCAGAACAGCGTCAAGCGGTAAAATTCCGGCTCCTAAGGGCTCAAAAAAGCACCTTAAAAGGCTAATAATTACCAAAATCTCTTCAATTATTTACCTCCGTTAACGATAATAGCGGCTTCTACAGCCAAAACGTAGGAATTCGCCCCGAACCCGGCGATTTGCCCCCGGCAGACGGGTGCAATCAATGAGACATGCCGAAATTCCTCCCGCGCATAAACGTTGGAAAGGTGGATTTCGATGGTCGGAACCCCGACTGCGGCGATCGCATCCCGGAGCACGACACTCGTATGGGTGTAGCCAGCGGCGTTGAGAACAATGACCTCAAACTTCCCCTTCGCCTCCTGAATCCAAGTCACCAGTTCGCCCTCAAGATTGGACTGGCGGAATTCAATTCCAATCCCGGACTTCGCCGCTTGGTCCCGGACCATCGCCTCGATATCCGCCAGGGTGGTGCGACCGTAGATGTCGGGCTCCCGTTGGCCAAGCAGGTTCAGGTTCGGACCGTTTAGGAATAGTATCTTCATTTCGGGTGCCGCACTCTAGCCAGTCGGTTGAGGGCTGTCGATTTGATTTGAAGCCTGCGCCAGCAGCCAGCCGAGCAAGGAAAAGGCCGGCCAGGCGATGGCGGGAATATAGAGCCCGAACTCAACCAACCCTTGGAGGGCCCACCCCAGCAACCCAAGCCAGATCCCAAGTTTCACCCAATCCCCCCTCAAACCGCTCTTCCGGTAGGCATAAACGAGCGAAGCCGCCACAAACCCGGCAAACGACAGAAAGCCCACCACCCCCGAGTCGGACGCTTGTTGCAGGTAGTCATTGTGCGTCACCCTGGACATCTCGGATTCGGGTTTCTTGATCCTCGCGTAGGCAAGGCCGAAGGTTCCTGGTCCACTGCCGAAAACCGGGTTGGCCTTGGCCGTTTGGACCGCCGCCTGCCAATAATCAAACCGCGCCACCACGCTCGTCGCACCGCGTTTAAAGAAACCGGAGTACTTAACAAAAAATCCCGCCAACCCCAAGATAAGCACGCCCGCAACCAGCCCCAGCTTGAACTGCCGTTTGGAAGGGAGAAACAAAGCCGCAACCAATCCAATCGCCAGCATCAGCAGCCATCCTCCTTTTGATCCCGACCAATACAGGCACCCAAGCGCCGCCATCACGACCACGCCAACCATAAACCTTCTCGCTCCGATCGTGAATTGCCGGCGCAACGACCAGAACACCGCGAGCGTCAATGGGAGCAGCATCAAAATGACCCCCGCCAGGGCATTTGGATAGAAGAGCGTGCCGAAGATCCGATTAGTGGAGAGTTTCTTAAGGTATTCGGGTGGCACCTCCTTCATTTGAGGGTAAACGTAGAGGAAGAAGTAATTTCGGGTCGCTTCCAACCCGCCAAAATGCTGCCGCAGCCCCGACACCAGCACCAAGCCAAACCCCGCCAGCAATCCACACCAGAACAGCCCTAGATTCTTACGCCGTCCCAAAGCAAAAACGCCCAGATAAAAGCAGACCACGCACGTGCTGAAATGAAGCAGCGTGCCGTGGCTCAGGCGGGGATCCACCGTCTGCGTCCCTGCCACAACCTGCCAACCCAGCCAGATCAAAGGCAAAGCCAGTATTGCCTTGGGCAAGTCGTTCCGCCATCGCGCCGCCAGGAAACCGGCCACGCCCACGCCGGCCAACTGCCAATAACCCCACACCGCCGGCCAGGGGTTAAACAGCCATTCATAAAAATCTTTTGGCGGAATGATGAACTTCTCCATCACCACCGGGTTGCCGAATTTGATCAGGGAAAGTCCAAGGAAGAGACCGAATATCAAGGCGAAGAACTGGAGCAACGGTTGATCCGCCGGCTTTTCGGCAGGCACCACCGCCGGTTTGGAACCTGCTTCGTTTCTCATCGGTCAGAGCACTGTTTCGCCCCCGCTCACAGGTTCAGTTTCAGCAAGCCGACCTCCAAGGTGAGGGCCTCCTGCACGTTCGACCCGAGCAACCGTTGAATCCGCTCCAGGACTTGCAGGTTTTCCATGGCTTGCCCCGGCGAGATACGTTTCGCGACCTGCCCGGCGCTCGTCATTTGCGGAAAGTTCAGCAAATCGCCTCCCAACGACAACGTCTGCAACCACACATCGCGCATCCACCATTGCAACACCACCAATAAATCCGAGCGTTGCAGCCGGTACTCCGCTTCGATGGCCGCCACCAATTCATCCTCCCACTTCTCCCGCAACTTCGGGTCCACATCGTCGTACTTTTCCAACGGCGACCGCGCTGTCAGCCCCTTTTCAATCTCCTCCTTCAGCTCACCCAACCGCTTCAGCAACGCGCCGAGCAACCGGTAACGGCTCATCAAACTCTTCTGTTCGGCGCCCGCCAGCTCCCCGAAGGATTTGAGCCATTCGCCATGGGGTCCCGCCAGTAGTCGTCCGCTCTCGGCGGCAAAATTCAACCGCAAGCACCGGGAAATAATTGTCTCCAAGATCCGCTGCGAATCGGTGGTCAGCAGAATCAGTATGGATTTGGCGGGCGGCTCTTCCAACGTCTTTAGAAATGCATTCGCGGCCTGCACATTAAGACGATCCGCCGCCTCGATCACGGCCACTTTGTATTCCGCCTCACTGGGCTTGAGATTGATCGCCTGCATCAACTCCCGCATCTGGTCGATCGTGATCACCCGCGACTTGGACTCCGGCCGCACCCAATGGACATCGCCATGGCTGTGCCCGTCAATCTTGCGGCAGGTTGTGCATTGATCGCAGCAATCGATAGCCGGCCCGCCCGGCGTTTGCCGCACCGGATTCTGGCAGTTCAGCGTCTTGGCCAACGTGCGGGCCAACGCTTCCAACTCCGTGAGCTGATGGCCGGCAAACAGGTAAGCATGGGCCAACCGCCCCCGCTCCAGGCTGCGCTGGAGCAAGTCCACCGACTGCTTTTGCTCGGGAAAATCAACGAATGCCATTTCCGTTTTATAGTCGCACAACACCCGCTAAGTCACTAACCAATTCAATTCCCCCCGAAGTCCGCCTCCTCTCCAGACGAAGCGGGCGCGGCCCACCTCTCCCAGCTTGTCTGGATTATCTTGGATCAACTTCCAACCATCAGCCCTCTCTCTAGGCGGTAAGTACCCGTTACACCGTTACAACCCTTGTAAACATTGATCGAAAATGAATTTTACCCGTTACATCGGCCGGTACATCCGTTACAAAGGCCCGCCCGGACCACGCCACCGCTCCAAACCCTCGCCTTCCGCCCTATCGGCAACCCCCATTGCACCTCTCGGCCCTTGGGGAAACTGACCACGCGAAACTGAAAGCTCCGCCCACCATCCCTGCTCCGGCCTCTCAACCACCGGTCCCGCTCCGCCGGCGATCAACTCTCCACCACGGACCAGTTCTGAAGCTTGGAGCTTGGGTATTCTTTGGGGTCATTGGGCATTTTGAAGGCGTACAACTGTTGCAAGAGTTAGAAGGGCTGAAAACTGAAAAGTTGAAACTGAACACTTTTCCCGCCCTGACCTCCCTATCCCGCACCAGCGTCGATCAACCATCAACCTTCAACCTTCAACCAATGAAAACTACGATTCCCCAGCGTTCGGAAAATAGTCCCCTTCAATCACCGGAGCGGGCTGCGCAGGTGGAAAGTAGTTTTCATCCGCTACCGGCGGAGGGGGTGAAAAATAGTTCTCATCCACCACGGCACTGGTCCTTGCCGGGGCCGCCTTCCTTTTTGCCATTTCTGGAGCGGGACGCTCGTCCCCTTTGATCCGATAATGCCCCCGGTCGTTGACTTCCACAATTCGCGCCTCGACCAACCGCGTCATCAACCCCTTGGCCCAATGGGCTGACTCCTCGTATTTCCTCCGGCCACCAGCCCGGCGGCAGATTTCCATCATGGTCACGAATTTCCCCTTGTACCCCTTCAAGTAATCCAATATTTGCAACTCATCCGAACTTAAAATCATAGAGCGACTCAGGCTTTCTCAACGGATTAAAGCAAGCAAGGTGCCAACACGTCGGAGCCGAACACCTCCACGAATTCTTGCGTCGGTTTTACTGCGTCTCTGGTCCGACATTTTGAGGCCAAACCGCCTCCCCCACCAAACCCTGTACGAAAACCAGACACTAAAAAAGCTCGTGTCCATGAATTTGGAATCGCAACCATCATCAGGAGCCATTCACGCCTTTCGGGCGTAATTGGTCATCCCCGTGACGTCCATCACCACCACCGGTTCATTCCCTACTACCCAGGCATCGTGCCCGGGCGGCAGCAGCGAAACATCGCCCGGCCCAAATTCATCCTCACTCCCGTCATCCATCCGGACCCGAAGGCGGCCCGCCACATGGTATTGCAGATGTGCCGCCCCACAGCTTTCTGTGTTCACCAGCGGTTTAACGCAGGTGGACCAACTCCAACCCGGTTGCAGCGTGGCGCGACCGAAGGTAACTCCCTCCAGCGTGACCAACTCCACGCAGCCTTTCTCAAACGAACGTTTTTCGTCCGGCTGACCCAGATTCTTTTTCTCCATTTTCTCTGAAACTTGCATCGTCGCCATAAAGCTCTCTCCTCTCATAACACGCTAGGCCGCGTGACCGGCAGCGTCAAGGTAGGGCTCGCTTCTCGGGTTACTCTCGCACCGGAAAATTGCTGCTCGACCTTCCTATCTGAATCTGTCACAGAACGCTCGGACGAACTTGCCGTCCTCTTTGAATGCCTTGAACCTATGCAAACCCTCTACCACAAAGAAGAACACTTTCGCGGCAGCAATACCGTCAAGGATATCGTCATTGGCATGGCGGATGGCCTCACCGTCCCGTTCGCCTTGGCGGCGGGAATCTCCGGGGCCATCACGGCCGCGCATATTGTCGTGACCGCCGGCGCGGCGGAGATCGCGGCCGGATCCATCGCCATGGGTTTGGGTGGCTACCTTGCCGCCCGCAGCGAATCGGAGCATTACCAAAGCGAAAAGCGGCGCGAGGAACAGGAGATCGTGAACATGCCCGAGGAAGAAGCGCGGGAAGTGGCTGAGGTCTTCATGGGCTACGGCCTGACCGCCGAGGAATCAGCCAAGGTGGTCGCGAGTCTCCGATTGCGGCCTGACGCCTGGCGCGATTTCATGATGCGCTTCGAACTCGGCCTCGAAGAACCCGATCCAACCCGTGCGCTCAAGAGCGCGGCCACCATCGCCGTCTCCTATATTGTTGGCGGCATCATCCCGCTTTCTCCCTATTTGATCTTCAGCAACTCGACCCAGGCGCTCTATTATTCCATCGCCCTGACGCTCTCCGCCCTCCTGGTTTTCGGCTTCATCAAAGGCCGGTTCACCGGCGTCTCAGGCATGAAAAGCGCGATCCAAACCGTACTGGTGGGCGGCGTTGCCGCGGCCGTCGCCTACACGCTGGCCAAACTCATTGCGTAAGGACGGTCTCCTTAAGAATACTGTAGCTTGAAATAACATATACCCTATGGTATATACTTCACATATGAAAACCGCCAAAGTATTCATGAACGGCAGAAGCCAGGCCATTCGGCTGCCGAAAGAATTTCGCGTCAAAGCGAAGGAGGTTCATCTCAGGAAGGTGCCCGAGGGCTTTCTGGTGATGGAGAGCGACCCGTGGGAAACCCTCCTCGAAGCGTGCCAGGAACTGCCGGACGACTTCATGGCAACCCGGGTGCAGCCCCCGACGCAAAAGCGCGACTGGCGTGGCGCTTCCAAATGATCTATCTGCTCGATACCGACACCTTCATATTTATGGTGCGTGGCTTAAAAAACCGCCCCAACGCCAACGAACGCCAGCGGACACGGCAGGCCATGGCACGCCGCATTCTTAACCGTTGCCAGAAATGCAAGTTTGAAGAGGATGAAATCGCCCTTTCCGCCGTCACCGTGGCCGAACTGGAATATGGGGCGCAGAACAGCGGCGATTACGATGGCGAGATGGATCTGGTGCGACGGGCCATGACACCTTTTGCGCGGCTCTCATTCGACGCCGACGACTGTGCCGCGCATTATGGCAAGATCCGCCACGCTTTGGAAACGGCCGGAAACTCCATTGGTTCGCTCGATACCCTCATCGCCGCCCACGCCCTATCCTTGGGCGCAACTTTGGTGACCGACAATACCGACGAGTTCTCGCGGGTGCCAACCCTCCGATGTCAGAATTGGGCCAATTAGCGACGGACGAATTATTTGAACTATTTTGGGGCAAAGTCGCGGAACCACTCCCTAAAAGTTTCGCCTGCTGCTTGGGAGACAATTCCTCTCTGTCTTCCACCTTCCATTAATGCTCGGAGTGGAGGGATCTTTTGTATACAAATCCCCGTGCCTGCGGTGTCTATGTGTTGAAGGCCTGAACCGGGGAAGTCTCCGCCCGGCGGCCATCAACGGGATGAACGAGGGCCAAGAGGATCAAACGACGGAACCGGTCGGAGTTCCTGCTCAACTTTTAGAAACCGCCGCAGCGGTTCCGGCAAGCGCGCGCTTTTTTCAGCGAACGGACTGGCTGACCTCCGCGATGACAACGGTTTTGGTGTTCGTTGGATATTTTCTGGCGCTGCCGCCGGAAGTTACCTTTGAAAACTCCGGCATCTTCTCGGCGGCTGCCATGTACGGAGGCGTGGCGCATCCGCCCGGCTATCCCGTACGGTCGATCTACGGCTGGCTGTTTACGGTACCGCTGCCAGTCTCGAACATCGCATGGCGGTTGGCCGTCGCCTCCGCCGTGGCGGGCGCGCTGACCTGCGGCGTGATTGCGCTGATGGTTTCACGCGGTGGCGCGTCGATCGTCGAAGGACTGCCCGGCTTCCGGCGGCTGAGCCCGAAGGAGGAACAGTTGCTCCGCGCCGGTTGCGGATGCGTGGCCGGCCTGGCGTTCGGTTTCAACGGCGGTTTTTGGAACATGGCCGTGGTCGTCGGCGCGTGGCCGCTGAGCCTCCTGCTTCTTTCCATCGTCCTTTGCCTGCTGATGCGATGGCTCTACCGCCCTGAAAGAAAACGGTTTCTTTACGCGGCAATCTTTGCTTACGGCCTGACGATAAGCAACAGCCAGGCGATGATCCCGGCGGTGTTGGGTCTGCAGTTCATGGTCATGCTCGGCGACCGAAAGTTTGGCCGTGACATTTTCTGCCTCGACACCTTTATGATCGTGATGATTTTGGCTGCCGACAGGCTGGGTGCTCTACAGACACTTCATGATCCCTTCACCAACCTGAAAGCGTTTTATAGGTGGACCGCTGTCGGCACCGCATTACTAGGCGGCGGGCTTGTCGTGAAAACACGCGGCCTCCTTACGGAATGGAAACCCGCTTCGTTCGCCGGCATTGCTTTTCTGCTGGGCGCGGCGGCCTGTCTGAGCTTGCCAATTGTCTCCATGACCAATCCTCCCGTCAATTGGGGCTACCCCCGTACGGTGGAAGGGCTTTTCCATGTCCTAACCCGCGGACAATTTGAGCGCATCATGCCCACGGACAGCCTTGCACGCTATTTACGACAGTGGGTTTTATATGGGAAGGTCACCCTCGAAGAATTCGGATTCTGCGCTTCGGTCATCGCACTGATTCCTGCCCTCTCGATCCGACGATTAAAGGGGCTGGAGCGGTCATGGATTTTGGGACTGTCAGCGGTTTGGACCTGCCTCACGCTGCTGTTGGTGATCGTCCTAAACCCCGATGGGGATCGCTGGGATTTCATGCCCATCTTCTTCTCGGCCTCGCATCTCATCTTGGCGGTATGGATGGGCTACGGTCTGATACTGCTCGGATCGTTCCTGACAAGGCCTCGGATTCCCCTGCATTCAGGCAGTGAATCTCAAATCAAACCGTGACTTTCTGCCCCAACTCTCCCTTGATTTCCCTCATCAACTCCTCCAATCGCCAGCCGTATTCAACAAAGTTTTCCCGCGTTGCATCCGCCGATGCGGCCTTCGCTTCCGCATCGTGGAACACCACCACCATATGCGGCTCGATGGAAATGCCCGCGTCATATCCGCGTGCCAGCGCGTCCTTCAAAATATCGCGCACCCGTCCCTCGCCTTCGCCCGGCCAATGGTATTCCGCGTCATTCCTTGCCGGGTCCCAGGTGGCATCCTTGACGTGAATGTGAGCGGTGTAATCCCGCACCTTGGTCCAGAATTCCCACGGATCCTGCCTCGGCCAAGGCTTGGGACGGTTGCGGTCGGCGTTAAAAATAGGATTGGCGGTATCGAACACCCACTTGAGCCCGGGACACTTTTCGAGCAACTCCAGCGCGTGTTCCGAACTCATGCCGCCATAGTTCATGCAGTTCTCATGCACCGGCTGTATTCCCGCATCGAGAAACATCTTGGTAACTTCCCGGACCCGCTCAAAGACGATCGCCGGCGTCTTGCTTTCCTCATCCTTCGGCTTGTAGCTCATGATGCGGACAAACTTCGTGTTGAGCCTCTGCATCCGCGGAATCGCGCGCCGGACCTCGCCGAGCGTGATTTCGAACGGGTCCCCCACCTGCTTGGCCCAGTTCATGATCGCCGACCCGAAACAACAAACGCCCAAGCCCGCCTGCCCAAGCTTGTCCACCAGCACATCGAACGCCGGATCGGGAATGTCATGCGCGTTTGCCTTGGGATAACCCGGCACTTCCACCGCGCGCAACTCAATGTTCTTCCACTCCAGTTCCTGGATCGATTCAATTTGCGAGTCAATCCCCGCGCCCGCCTCGTCGCCAATGCCGGTCAAATACATATTCTTATCGGTTAAATGATTTTGTAAAATCTTCGGTCGCAATTTCGACCACTTTTTTCTGCAACTTCGAGCCTGCGATCAATTCGTTGAGCTTCTGCTCGAACGCCGCGCTGTTCAGCGGCAGCTTCACAGTCTGCCCGATCAACGAGGAATACAACATCACATTCGCAAGTTCCACCGAATAAATACCGTCGGCGCCGGGCGCAATCAAGGGCGCGCCTTCCAGGATGGCATCGACGAAGTTCTGCATCAACACCGCGTGCGGCGCAGACGCGTTCTCGAACGGGATCTCCACCTGCCACACCTCCGGTTTCATGAACCCGACCTTCGACGTCTTGCTGAACTCGGTCATCGAAACCTCGTTGCGGGTGAAATGCAGTTTGTCCTTTTCCAACACCACCCGGCCGCGTGTGCCGGCGAATTACAACCGGTTTGTCCCCGGCGCTTCACCGGTGGAGGTGATGAACGTGCCCGTGGCCCCGTTCGGATACTCCAGGTAGGCGGTGACATTATCCTCGACTTCAATGTTGTGATACCGGCCCAGTTGACAGAACCCGCGCACGCTGGCCGGCATGCCGCACAGCCACTGTAGAACGTCGAGGTTGTGCAGGCATTGGTTCAGGAGCACGCCGCCGCCCTCCCCCTGCCACGTCGCCCGCCAACCGCCGCTGGAATAATACGCCTCCGTCCGATAC
>JAQGOT010000510.1 GCA_028293465.1 Pedosphaera sp.
ACCGAAAAGCCGCGTGCCGGGGCTCGACGGCAGCATCGGCAGTGAATTGCTCAAGGTCCACGTCAGCTACGGTCCGCTCGTGCAGAAGTTGTTGAAAGAATTCAACCCTGCAAAACCAGGCGGGGCAGGGGGCTCGCGGGTCATCAAGGGGTTGGCCCATATCACCGGCGGCGGTTTCGTGGACAATATTCCGCGCGTGCTCCCGAAAAATTGCGACGTGCTTATCCGCAAAAGTTCCTGGGAGATGCTGCCGATCTTCCAGCTTATTCAGACCAAAGGTGGTGTTCCCGAGGCGGAACTCTATCAAGTCTTCAATATGGGCATCGGGATGACCATCATCGTTGCTGGCGACCAGGCCGACGGCGTACTAAAATTTATTCGGGCGCAGCAGCAAAAAGCTTGGTTGATCGGCGACGTCGTCAAAGGCAAAGGCGAAGCCAGAGTGGTAGCATAATCGGGATGAAGCTCTTGGTCATTGGTTCCGGGGGACGCGAGCACGCGCTGGTTTGGAAACTGGCGCAATCGCCGCATGTCACCCAGATGTGGTGCGCACCAGGGAACGCCGGGATTGCCGCTGAACGTCTGACTTCGAACCAGCAGGTGGAGTGCGTCAACCTCAATGCGGATGATTTACCCCGCTTGCTTGCCTTCGCTCAGGAAAAGAAACCGGAGCTGACCGTGGTCGGGCCGGACAATCCGCTCGCCTTGGGGATCGTGGATTTGTTTCAACAGCACGGACTTCGTATTTGGGGGCCGAACCGGAAGGCGGCGCAGTTTGAGTCCTCGAAAGTCTTCGCCCAGAATTTCATGGAGAAGTATGGCATTCCGACCGCGCAGGCTGGAACCTTCTCGGATGAGCGCAGCGCCAAGGCGTTCGCGGCTTCATTAAAAGGGCGTTGCGCGGTGAAAGCCGACGGCCTGGCCCTAGGGAAAGGTGTGCTAATTTGCCATAACGTGACCGAAGCGAACCAGGCCATCGACGAAATTCTCGTCAGCAAAGCTTTCGGCGTAGCCGGTGCGAAAATCGTGATTCAGGAGTTTCTGGAAGGGATGGAGATTTCCCTGCACGCGTTATGCGATGGAAAAACCGCCAAACTTTTTCCCACGGCGCAGGACCACAAGCGCGCCCTCGACGGTGACGAGGGTTTGAACACCGGCGGCATGGGGACTTATTCGCCCGCTCCCTTTCTGGACGACCGCCAACTCGCCGAAGTCGGCCGACGGATTTTGGACCCGTGGCTGCAGGGTTGCTCGGCGGAGGGGATTGATTTTCGCGGCATCATTTATCCCGGCGTGATGCTGACCCCGAACGGCCCCAAGGTTTTGGAATTCAATGCTCGCTTTGGCGATCCGGAAACCCAGGTTTATCTGACCCGGTTGGAAAATGACTTGCTGGAACTGCTGGATGCCAGCGTGAACGGTACTCTGGCCGGCATGGAATTGCGCTGGAGCCCAATGACTTCCGTCTGTGTGGTCATGGCTTCCGCCGGTTATCCCGGCCCTTATGTCAAAGGCAAGACCATCGTGGGCTTGACCGAGGCGGGGCGATTACCCCATACAAAGGTGTTCCACGCAGGGACAACCCGGGAGGGGGATGATCTCCTCACGAACGGCGGCCGGGTCTTGGGCGTCACGGCTTGGGGGGTGGATTTGCCCCGCGCACGCGCGTTAGCCTATGCGGCGGTGGCAAAAATACAATTCGACGGCGCGCAGTTTCGACATGATATTGCCGCCAAAGCGCTGGGGTAAAAGGAGTTTACCCTTAGGCCAACAACAATATTTATGAAGTTTTTACGACGAATGGTTTTGAGTTTTGCACTGGTCACGCTGCTGGTGTGCCCGGCGGTAACCAAGGCGGAAGTGACCAATACTGCGCCGAATTTTAAGGAAGTTTACGACCTTATCCGCACTCATTTGGCGGGTGAAACCCAGGCTGATTTGGATCGGGCCGCCGTGCAAGGTTTGCTGAACCAATTGCATGCCAAGGTCTCGCTGGCCGCCGGTCCTTCTGAAACCAATTCCCAACCCGCCGCACAGTTGCTTGCCAAATCCGCATTATACGAGGGGCCAATCGGCTATCTCCGGGTGGGGCACGTGGGAAAGGGACTGGCTGGCCGCATTGCCGCAGGTTTTAAGGAATTCGCCAACACCATCCATCTCAAAGGCCTGATTCTTGATCTGCGATTCGCTGATGGCCACGATTATGCCGCCGCCGCTTCCGTGGCCGATTTGTTTTTGGAGAAAGAAACCCCCCTGCTGGATTGGGGTGACGGTCTCGTCAGCTCCAAAGCGAAGTCGGACGCCATCTCCATCCCCGTCGCCGTCCTGGTCAACCAGCAGACGGCTGCCGCTGCCGAAGCCCTCGCCGCCATTCTCCGCGACCAGGATCGTGCGCTTGTGCTCGGCTCCAAGACCGCGGGCGAAGCGACCATGGCCCAGGAATTTCCCTTAAGCACAGGGCAGAGACTCCGCATCGCCACCGCTTTGGTAAAGTTGGGGGACGGCGCAACCCTCTCCGCTGATGGCGTGACCCCGGACATCCAAGTCGCGGTCAACGCGGAGGATGAGAAGGTTTATTATGCGGATCCCTTCAAGGAAATCTCCAAGCCTTTGAATCTGGTGGCCAGCTTGGGCGCTCCCGCGACCAACAGCAGCGCGAACGGCGGGACCAACCGCACCGCGCGCATCCGCCCCACGGAAGCTGACCTTATCCGCGAGCGCAAGGAGCGGCCGGGCATGGAACTGGATTATTCCGTTTCCGCAAACCGGGAACCTGAGGCCGAAAAACCGGTTATCCGGGACCCCGTTTTAGGTCGTGGCTTGGACCTGATCAAAGGCATTTCGGTCCTCCATCCGTCCAAACCGTCCTGATTTCGCGGTTGACGATTTATCTCACCCGCCGCAAGTTGAGTCTGTTAATCAGCAATGAAAACCATCCTTTTTGTTTGCAC
>JAQGOT010000478.1 GCA_028293465.1 Pedosphaera sp.
CTTACACCCGCGCGGTGTATCATGATTTCAGCGGCCGGGCACTTGTGGAGCGTTGGACGGTTCATGGGGCCGGCCACGCCTGGTCGGGCGGCAGTCGCCATGGCTCCTACACCGACCCCGCCGGTCCAGATGCCTCGCGGGAGTTGGCACGCTTTTTCCAGGAACACGCACGGAGCGAAGCCGGAGCCGGGCAAAACGGACCGGCGGCGAGCTGAGGGGAAAGCCAGGGTCAACCGTGTTGCCGGGCAAATTGCAGCCATTCAACGCATGGTCGAAGGCGGCCGTTATTGCGTGGACATCCTGACGCAAATCGCGGCGGCTCGTTCCGCGCTGGACGCATTAGGGGTGGAACTCTCGCTCAAATTCGGGTATGACCGCAGCATGAAATTCCGCCATCTGCTGGTGTTCGCTGGAGCTTTTTGGGCCTGCACAACGATCCAGGCTGTCTCGGTGTCTGGCCAAATACGCGAGAGTGCATCCAGCTACGCCATCCCGGGGGCCAGAGTAACTTTATTTAGCGCTGACCTGCGCTTCTTTCGTGAACAGCGCAGTGATGCTGTTGGGAATTTTCAAATCGGTTACATCGGCGAGGGAACTTACCGACTGGGCGTTGCCGCGCTCGGTTACGAATACCAGGAGAGGACAGTCACGGTTTCCAACACCCCTGTTACGCTATCGTTCAACCTCGTGGCCGAGACCAACGGTGGGCGATGGACGATTGTCGGCAACACGGAGCCGGAATTGCTCGATGGCACTGGCTCCGGCAGCCTCCTGCCGACCGGGGAAGTGCTCTTCTGTCACGACACCGAAGAGCCGATCGTGTTTGATCCGGTGGCGGCGCTCAAGTGGTATCCGCCTGACTCAGGCAGTGCGCAGGGTTGCCACATGGTTACGCTGAATACGAGTGGAGCGCTGATGTTCTGCGGAGGCTCCATGGGCGGGAATCCGCTCGATCCGGTGGTTAAAACGGTGAAAACTTTTTGGCGGAGCACAAACGCGTGGGTCCGGATGGCGGATATGAACGTGGCGCGTTGGTATGCCGGGTTGGTGCGTCTGCCGGATCAGCGGATCATGGTTATGGGTGGTGAGTTGGATAATCCCAGCTACGGAAGGACGAATGGTTGCGAAATCTGGAATCCGAGTTCCAACACTTGGACCCTTACCGGTTCGTTCAATCTCCCGACTGAAATTGCTCCTGCGGTTGTGCTTTATACCGGGGAAGTGCTCAAGACGTGGCGTTACCCGGAAATTTACAACATCAGCAACGGAACCTGGCGGGCAGCCGCCAACATGATTCAGACCCGCAATGGCGCAGCCGGGGGTGACCACTGCGATCATGAAATCGTTCATTTGCCCGATGGCCGGGTGATGGCTGTTGGGATCTTCCCTACAGCCACCAACGCCAGCACACGGTTCGTTGAATTTTACAGTCCCTCCAATAATACCTGGAGTCTCGGGCCAAATCCGCGTGCTTTGCGCCACCGACCCGAGGCGCTCATTCTCCCGGACGGACGGGTGCTTTCCTTTGGCGGACAATACAGCGGGCCCAGTCCCGCCCCGGTGCCCACCGCCAACGCCGGGACAATTCCCGATTGCACGAGGGTGGCTGATCTGTACGACGTGACCAGCAATACCTGGCGTGCGATGGCCGATATGAACCGGTTCATCCATTACCACAATGTCACGGTGTTGGTCCCCGATGGCCGGGTGATGGCAACGGGTGGCGCTGGATTGACGAGCAACCGTTCCTTTGCGGGTGATGATTCTTCCATCGAAGCGTTCGAGCCGCCTTACTTGTTTCGTGGCGTGCGCCCACGCATTGATTCCCTCTCAACGACCGAAATGGTTTTGGGCAGCAATTTCACTTTCAAAGTTTCGTTTGCTTCAGCCATCACCAGGTTGGTGCTGGTGAGCGCCCGGGCGACGAGTCATTGGGTGGATGGTGGGCCGCAACGTTTTCTGTCGCTGGATTTTTCGCAGAATGGTTCGGATGTGCAGGCTGCGATTCCCTCCGACCCCGTGAAGGCGCTGGCCGGTTACTACAATCTTTTCGCCATGGTTGATGATGTTCCCTCGGTTGGCAAGATTGTGCGCATCACTCCGACCCCGGCCCCGCGCCCAGGCCTGCCCAGTGTTACCGTTGTCGCCACGGATGCCACGGCCAGCTTTGGCATTACGCGGACGGGGGTAACGACCGCTCCAATGAGGGTTAATTTTGCGGTCAGCGGCTCGGCGGTAAATGGAGCTGATTACAACACCCTCTCCAATTTCGTGGTCATTCCAGCCGGAGCGGCCTCCGCCACCGTTCTGGCGGCCCCCAAGGATGACGCCGCAGTCG
Source organism: Pedosphaera sp. (assembly GCA_028293465.1). Taxonomy (GTDB): domain Bacteria; phylum Verrucomicrobiota; class Verrucomicrobiia; order Limisphaerales; family Pedosphaeraceae; genus JAQGOT01. The sequence goes on from JAQGOT010000478.1 coordinate 2,339, forward strand.
AGGGGAGTGAAACCGCCTCGATTTCTCTGGCCAGCACCGCCGCCTACGATGCCGGGCCGGGGACCAACGCGACCATCACCCTCCTGGACAATGAAGCCGTTCCCCCGCCAACCGGCCTTCAACTGGCCAAGCCATTCAGCGGACAATTTGAAGTCACACTCACTGGGGCGGCGACACGATTATACGCCCTTGAAATCTCGACAAATCTCCTGGCTTGGCAGCCTTTGACCACCCTTGTTAACGACACAGGAATCGTCCGGTTGACCGAGCTGTCGGAGACAAACCGGCCCAATCTGTTTTTCCGCGCCCGGCTGGGACCGTGAGTTTTGCCGGACAGATCACCTGACTGGCGGTGAATTAAATTCACCGCCAATTTGGGCAAATACCACAATTTCAGGCTGTGCCTTCGCGGGACTTGCCTCGTGTCATTGAACTTTAATTCGTGCCGTCACTTCGTTCTTGGCTAGTGAGGAGGACTTCGCGGGTGGTGGACCACACCAAACATCGCCATCGGGCGGTGTGTACGTCGCGGCGGCATCCGGTTGGCCCTTGGGCAGTTCGATGCCATCGCGCTTCATATCCTCGACTGTGGCCACGTCTGCCACCGTGCCGGGCGGATGTTGATACCATCCGGGGTCTTCGTAGCTGGTAATTCCCTCGCGCACTTTCAAGGTCGTGAACATGCCACCCATGCTGATATAATCAAAGGGGCCTTGTCCGCCGACCATGGGGATGCTGTTCTTTGGGACTGGCATGCCCATCTCACCCATTTCCGCCATGCCCGTCTCACCCATGGTCATGTAGCCGGGGATGAATTTGCGCAGCTTTTTGTCGAAACCGCTTTTGTCCACGCCGATCAGGTTTGGGAATAGATGTCCCATCTGGTTCATCGTGTGATGCGTCATGTGGCAGTGCAAGGGCCAGTCGCCGGGGGCGTCGGCCACAAAATCAATCGTCCGGGTGCTGCCCACCTGCACGAGCACGGTTGTTTCCACCTGCTGCGCTGATTCAGGAATTTGGCCGCCATCGGTTTCGGTGACGGGAAAGCGGAAGCCGTGCAGGTGCATCGGGTGGTGGTCCATGGCGCTAAGGTTGGAAAAGCGGATGCGCACGCGCTCGCCAAGCTTGGCCACCATCGGGGCCGTGCCTGGGAAAGCCTTCGCATTGAGAGTAAACATGTTGAAGTCAGTCATTTCATTCGGATCGGGCCGGGCGGTGCCGGGGACGATTTTCCACTCGCTCAACAGGAAAGCGAAATCGCGGTCAGGCTGTGGGCCTTTGGGATTCTTGGGCTGAATGATGAACAACCCCATCAACCCCAAGGCCATCTGCGTCATCTCATCGTGATGGGAGTGGTACATGTGGGTGCCGTGCTGCTTGAGGGTGAACTCGTATTTGAAGGTTTCATCTGGTTGGATGGACTTTTGAGTCAGTCCTGCGACTCCATCCATCCCGTTGGGTAACAGAATGCCATGCCAATGAATCGAAGTCGGCGCGGGCAGGCGGTTGGTCACGTAAATGCGAACCCGGTCACCCTCCACCGCTTCAATGGTCGGGCCATGGACCTGGCCGTTGAAACCCCAGCAGTTGGCGACCAAGCCGGGCGCAAATTCATGCCTGGGCACCTCCTCGGAAATCAAATGGTAAACCTTAACTCCGTCGATCAGCTTCCACGGCAAGCTGCTTCCGTTTGGCGTGATGACAGGCCGGTAGCGGTTATCCCCCGCTGATTTGGTTTCTGACGATGTCTGTGGCTTGGTTGGCACCTCGGCCAGCGCAGCCGTTTCGGCTTTGGAGGTGACGCGGCTGAGCAGTGCTGAGCCAGCGGTAGCAGCCACTACATCAGAGACAAATTGTCGGCGACTGATGGTACTCTTATTCATGGTTGATGGTGTTGTTGATGTTCAGAATCTTGGCTTTTGTCGGGCGGGGCTGACGGCGTGGTTGGTGAAGCTGGTTTGGTTTCCCCAGGCAATTTCCCGCCCAAGGCCTTTTCCAGTTCAGCGCGAGCTATCCAGTAGTCACGCCACGCCTCGACGTATTCACGCTCGGTGCTCAATTCGCGCTCCTTCGCGGCAATGAGTTCAAATGTCCCGATCTGCATGGCGTTGTATTGCAGAAGGGTTTCGTTCACGATCCGGATACGCTGAGGCAGGTAAATTTTCCCGTAGAACTCGGTGAGGTCGCGGGTGGCAATCATGGTGTCGCGGGCCTGCCGCACGTCTGCGCGAACGTTTGTCGCCAGCGCTTCAAGTTGCCACTGTGCCTGCCGATATTGCGCCTGCAAACGGGCGATTGCGCCTTGGCCCCGGTCAAAAATGGGCAGTTCCAAATTGAGTATCGGCCCGGTAACCCGTTGCCGGTCGGGTTCCTGCTCCGTGTCCACCCCCAAAGTGATGGCGGCGGGCAAATAGCGAGTATTCGTTCGTAAACTCAAGGCACGTCCAACCAACGCGACCTGTTGCTGGGCGGCGGCGAGATCGAGGCGTTGCTGGATGGCGAAGGACTCCAGCTTCTCGAAGGGGATTTCTTGGTTTGGAATCGGTGGAAGCTCGTCCTCCACTCTCCATTGCGTGTTGGTCCCCCATAATCCGAGCAAACGATTGAGATGTTCCCGATCCACCCGGAGTTGGGTCTGAGTTTTTCCCCATTCGAGCCTGGCTTGTTGGAACGACGCTTGTTGGTTTGCCAGTGCCAGGTCAGTGATGTTTCCGGCTTTGTGCTGGCGCGTGCTCAAATCCACGCCCGCCTCGTTCACCTCCACAATTGCTTGTACGCGCTTGAGCAATTGCTGGCGGGCCTGGACAGTGTAGAATGCTGTCTTAACTTCGGCTGCCAGTTGCAAAATGTCATGGCTGACGCGCAGCTTGGTTTGCTCGAACTGAAGCGATGCCACCTTCTTTTTCAACGGCAACAGCAGCAGGTCAAGCACATCGCCAGCCAACGAGAACTCGGTTTTCGCGGCGGAAGGCGGCCGGTCTGGAAAGCGAAAACTCGCGCCAAAGTCGGGGTTGCGGAGCAAGCCCGCCTGCACGAGTTCGGCCCGTGATATGCCGATTTCCTCAAGTGTGGCACGCAAGGAACGATTGTTTAGAAAGGCGACTTGCACCGCCTTTTCGGCGGCCAAAGGTTGCTGCAACACCTGTGAAACTGCGGCCTCGACCTTGTCGTTTTCCGCACGCGTGCGCGGCCATTCGATGCTTTGTCCGGCTCGACTGCCGACCGTTCTCTGCACGTCGTCAAACCCGAGCGTCGGATTGGTTCTGCAACCGGCAGCAACCAGTGGCAGGACCAAGAGAGAAACAACCTTGAATTTAGTCATCATTGGTTTGGGGTGTTGTGGTCGTGATGCTCGTGCGGGTTGGCCTCATTCGGTTGCTTTTCCTGGGGGGTAATCTCGTGATGCGGGGTTTGTTGTCCTTCCGCTGGTGGACTCATCGCAACATTTGTCCCGGTGGTCAAAAGTGGCGTGGCCGGGGGGTATGTTGCTTCGGGCGCGGTTGGATTGGCCGGACTGGAATCAGACAAAACAGATTGCCTTGGGAGTGACACACATCCGGCCAAGGCGAGAGCGGCGACGGCAACCGTCCTGGTTATGAGCGTTTTCATATTGGGTTAATTGGATTCAAATTGTCGGCAAGCTGGCTGGATTACGGGAGCCAGCTTGCCAGAAGCCGCGTTGTTACATGGTCGCGTGCTCTTCGAGGGTCTTGAGGGCAGCGTCCATTTTCTTGAGATTCGCCTTGGTCTTTGCCTGATCGCCCGCATCTCCCGACTTGTCCAGGTCCTCAGCGAGTTGTGAGACGCGCTTGACTGCATTCTCGACCATTTTCTTGTGGTCAGGATTGGCTTTGGCGGGCAGAGCCTTGGCAAGGTCACGGATCGCAAAGGCGTGCCCATGAACTTCCGCGAGCTTATTCGCCTTAACCGTGTCGGCCAGTTCCTTCTGGTGCATGTGGATTTCTTTCAAAATCCCATCAACGCTGTCCAGAACTTTGATGTTTTCATGCGCTTCCTTGTGTTCAGGGTGGGCTTGCGCAACGACCGGTTGAGTGCTGGTGAATCCGATGGCGGCGCATAGCCCCATCACTATTAGTATTTTGGTTTTCATTTTTCCTTTTGGTTACTGTTTCTTCATTTGCTCTTCGAGTTGCTTCGCTGCTTCGTCAAATCGTTTAAAGTTCGCCTCCGCAGCGCCTTGGTCGTCCGCGTGTGCTGCTTTGTGCATATCACTGACGGCAAGGTTGATCTTATCTGCACCCGACTGGACCACCGGCTTATGATCGGGATGAACGACATCCACCAGTGCCTTGGTTAAATCCTTGATCGCCATGGCATGAGGATGAATGTCACCAAGCTTGTTAGCCTTGATGGCAGACTCAAGTGCGGAGTGATGTTTATGAATTTCTTCCCAAATGCCTTCCGGTGTGTTGGGCAGTTGGGTTTTCTTAGGGGCGGCGGGGGCATGAACGTCGGCGGTGTTGGTCGTTTGCAATTTGCCTCCCGGTTGGTCGGGCATGTTATGTGGGTGGGCGGGCGCAGCCGGTGGCGGGTCTTCGTCACGAAATTCTGAATGGCTCACTGCGCCACCCACACAGGAAATCCATCCTCCGATTCCCACCGATGCAACCGCGCTCAACAGGCTGAGCAGGGTCAGAGCTTTTGCCGTCTTGGGGAGCCTCTTCTGAAGCAGGAACGTTGCGATGCCTAAAAGTGCCGTCAGGTAAAACGCGTAGATAAAACGCTCTGCACGCTCCATATGGGCGTCAAGCCATTGTTGGGACTCGGTATCGAGTTGCGGGTGAAGATGATTGTAGCCGTGTTGACCGTAATAGAGAACGGGCCAGGCAGATGCCGCGCAAAGGACAATCAGGACCAATCCGATATTTCGTGCTGCTTTGCTCCGAACCACCAGCGCCGCCGCCAGCACCAGCACGCCCATGGCCAATCCATAGACAGGCAATGGATTGAGGAGCACATGCAAATACTCCGCCTTAAGGCCAAACAATCCATTGGTGCTGCCGCCCTGCGCCTGATGCGCCAAGGCCAGGCTCGTGCCAGCCAGAAATCCAAATGCTATTGCTATGATTTTTTTCATCTTTCGGGGCAAAATGCGCCCCAGTGTTGGGAATGGGCAGAATCCTTCCGCGTTTAAACACGGAAGTGCGGAGAAACTTAAATCAAGCGCGGATGCGCTGGACTCAAACTAGCGAAGCAAAGGGAGGGGCAAGGCTGAAGGTGGCCGCACCGAGATACACCTCAGGCGTGGCAATCCAATTGTTAGGCTGCCCCTGGCGCGAGGGAGGAGCGAGGGTTTGGGCAGAGTCGGTACCGTCAATGATTATGACTGCCGCCAAGGCATAGGCGAAATGAAGTTGCGGCTGCACCACTGCCAAAGCTTTGCCGCCAGACAACGCTGACTTAAACGCCAGGCAGGAGGAAGAGGCGCTGCTGCCCGGAGTCGAAGAGGCTTTATTTCCGTGATGGCAGCAGGACGCTGTCGCGCCATGGACGGAAGAATGGCCCTTCGGCTCAGCACCAAAACCAAACGCACAGTGCGCCGAACAGAGCGTCACCGCCGAAACCCAGACCAAAAGGCATACCGCCGCCAGGACACGGAAGCCGGGCTTGGTCTGTTTTGGGCGGTTCAACGTCATTGCTATGTATTCATAAGAATGCTGCAAGTTACCCCAAAGTCAAAATCAAAAGGTTTGTTCCTCTGGCAAGGCATCGCCCGGAGGCATCGGCTAGGGTGAGCACACAGCCCCAGAAATTTTCGGCGGTATTCCTGGGGGTGGAGATTTGGTCGAGTTGGGTGATGAAGTTGGTAGCCATATGATTTAGGGTTTTGAGTGTGCTGCTTGGTTTGAGTCCTCAGCATTTTGGTTCGCTTTGCAATCAACCAATGGGGTTCATTCCCCCCTAAAGACCGGTTGATTGGTCGGGCAGGTTTCAGTAGTTGGGGTGTTCTGTGTTCCACGCGGCGAGGCTTACCCCGGTTTATGGCCAGCCATGGTGATTCGCGCCTCCCGTTTTACACGTGACTTGACATATACCCTGTGGGGGTATATTAGGAGTGCAAGATGAATGCCAAAGTTCACAAGCAGGTGAAAGCCAGAGTCAACCGGGTTGCCGGACAAATCGCGGCCATCCAACGCATGGTCGAAGGCGACCGTTATTGCGTGGATATCCTGACTCAGATCGCAGCGGCTCGTTCAGCCTTGGACGCGTTAGGGGTGGAGCTGCTCACCAATCATCTGGAATCGTGCGTGCTCGGCCACGGGACGGGGACGGAACACCAATGCGCCAAACCGATGACCCGGCAGCAACTGCTAGCCGAAGTACAAACCACGCTTTCGAGGTTTTTGAAATGAATGCTCCTAAGGCGATTGACCCCATCTGTGGGATGGAAGTGGACGAAGCAACCGCCCTCAGTGCTGAACGAGAGGGCCGGAAGTTCTATTTTTGCTGTGCGCATTGCCGGGAGAAGTTCCTCGAACAACCGAAATCCCGAAATTGGACGGATCTAAAGGCGCCGCCTTCTTCACGTCGTGGGGTTCCGGTCACCGATACCAAAGAAGTTTCGCATTCCTGCTGTCAGGGGCACGGGAGCAGCGAGGCGGTGAAGCCCTCCGACTCGGCAAAGTACTATTGTCCCATGTGCCCGGGTGTGGAGTCGGATAAGCCTGAGGATTGTCCGAAGTGTGGCATGGCCCTCGAAGCCGTCACCCCTTCAGTTTCGACATCGAAGGTCATCTATACCTGTCCCATGCACCCCGAAGTGCAGCAGGATCACCCCGGTGACTGTCCGAAGTGTGGGATGGCGCTGGAACCCAAGGAAGTCGTCGCGGACATTGAGGAGGAAAGTGCCGAAGCCAGGGACATGACCCGGCGTTTCTGGATCGGGCTGGCCTTTTCCGTTCCAGTTCTGGTTCTGTCCATGGGCGGGATGGTCGGCCTGCCAATCCACCGGCTGGTTCCGATGACGCTGAACCATTGGCTTCAGTTTGCGTTCAGCACCCCGGTCGTGCTCTGGGCCGGGTGGCCATTTTGGCAAAGAGGGTGGCGTTCCCTGGTTTCATGGAATCTGAACATGTTCACGTTGATTCTTCTGGGAGTGGGCGCCGCTTATCTGTTCAGTGTGGCGGGCTTATTGTTCCCCAACATTTTCCCCCGGTCCTACCAGCTTGGCGAAGGAGTTCCTCTCTACTTCGAGGCCGCGGCCATCATCACCGTCCTGGTTCTGCTCGGCCAGATGTTGGAGGCCAAGGCCCGGAGCCGCACGGGCAGGGCGATCAAGGCCCTGCTCAACCAAGCCGCCAAAACCGCACGCGTGGTGCGCGAGGGGAAAGAAGTGGAAGTTCCCGTCGCCGAGGTACAGAAGGGGGATGTCCTGCGCGTCCGACCCGGAGAAAAAGTTCCCGTGGACGGAGCCGTGATCGAAGGCCAGAGCAGCGTGGACGAGTCGATGATCACCGGGGAATCCATGCCGGTGGCCAAGGTCCAAGGGGATACGGTCACCGGCGCCACCATGAACCAAACCGGTTCCTTCCTGATGCGCGCGGAGCGTGTGGGGAAAGAAACCATGCTCTCGCAGATTGTTCAAATGGTCGCGGAGGCGCAGCGGACTCGCGCTCCCATCCAACACCTGGCGGACAAGGTTTCCGGATATTTCGTGCCGGCCGTGGTGGCAATCGCGGCCATCACGTTCGTGGTGTGGGCGTCCATCGGACCGGAACCGCGTCTGGCTCATGCCATCATCAATGCCGTG
>JAQGOT010000519.1 GCA_028293465.1 Pedosphaera sp.
GCAAGTCCACGACGAGCGCCACCTTGCTCTCCACCGGCGGCAACCACGAACTCGTCTCGCCAGAAAAAGTTCCTGAAAACCGTGCCGGTGGTGTCTCGGGCATGCAGGCAAACAACACCGGCTTGACCCAGGGAGACCAAACTCCATCCGCCGGTGCCCACACTTTATAAATATCTTCCTTGTTCATTGCCGGGCTCATTCACTCTCGACCAACACGGCAACGTCCATCGCCGCAAAATCAATCACGGGCTGCGGAGCCATCCGTGCGTACACCCCGGCTGCCTTTCCATCGATCGTGTAAATTCCCAGACATGGATACATCTGCCCCATTGCGGTCATCAGGGTGACGGGTTGGAACCTGCGTTGGGCAACCCACGCTTCCGGTCGCCTTCGAACCTCGCGCGCGACAATCTCCCATTCGCCGACCTCCATAGCCGAACGGATGCTCACCGTGTCGTCGGTGTTGCAGAATGTCGATTTCAGCAACCAGCTCTCATCGGTCTCCCAAGGCGCATCGCGTGGATCGCGGGTCTCCGGCAGCCACCGGCGCCACTGGTTCAGCGGCGTATCCATTTGGTCCCAGGCCAGCGGGAACCGCTTGCTTTCGGGAATGATGGCATAACCAGGGTTCCCCACGGGGGTTTTCCCGCCGCGGAAAAAATGGGGCCATCCGCAACTCACCGGCAGCTCGGCGAGCCACTCTCCTTGGTAGAAACGCACGACGGCATCCATTGGGCCCTGATGGCAGGCGCTGTTCAAAAAGGCGAGGCCCTCGCGCCATTCGAGTTGGAGTGGACTGGCAAGATGACTTTTACAGCCGAGCGCGGTGAGGCGGCTGCCCAGATACGCCATGATTTGGTGATCCTCCATGAATCCCGGGGCAGTGAGCAGGCATATCACCCCGTTCGGTCCGGCAGCTTCGGCGACCGCCCGGCACCAATCCGCCGCCGGATCTCCTGCTGGCGCCGCGCCGGCATAATTTGCCGCCACCATCTGCGTGAAACTGGAGGCCTCCGTAAACCCGCCCGGCACGTCGCTGTTCACCTCGGAAATGCGCCAGCCCTCTGCTGTCAGATGAAAGTCGAAGCGCATCACCCGCACGGCACTCCTCGTCAAACCGAGGCTTGAGGCCTCTGACAAAGCGCGGCGGATCGCTCGGGGCAGGCCAATCCGCTTCAACAAATCTGGCCTGTGGACCAACTCCTGTTCAGCCGCCAACGCTTCTGCGGTGAGACCTTCCGCCGCGTTCTTCAACGCGCGCCAGGTTTCCGCCCGCAGAATCAACGGAAAATTCGCCAGCGTGCTCGCGTCATTGACTTGCGGGTCCCATTTGCAATGCTGCAGCAGGGCGCAGCGGCGCAGGCGGGCAAAAATGTCTGTCGGCAAAGGCGCTCCAGCCATCCAAGGCGCTCGTCCCCCTGCCAATTCACGCCCACCCGGAACCCCGCTTTCCGACCTTATAATTGCTTCTCTCATTTCCACCTGCCCAGAAACAGAAGAACCACACCGACGCTGGCCAGGTAAACTAAGGCCGGAAAAATTCCACGCATGTACACCGGCGGAACTGGCTGCCGCAGATTTGGCTGCCATTTGCCCTCGACGAAAATTGCCACGAACGTAAGGACCACCGCCGGCCAGCCGGCCACTGCAAAGTCCTTTATGGTTTGCCGCGTTGAGGTCCAATCGCCCGCCACCGCCCGCCCCAATATCAGCCCGATACCCACCAAATAACCTGCCAACCGCCAGCCAGAAGCACGATCCCTCTCTTCCGTGATGGCCAACGATACTCGTGAACCCATTTCCAGCATCAGCCAAAGCAAAAAGAGTCCGGCGGTGGCCAAAGCACTGGAGAAAATAGTTGTCCAAATGGTTGCCCCCTCGCCGATGTTGCCCCCGGCGTACGTGATGGAGATTCCCAGGATGGCTCCGGTCAGAGCAACGATGGCAGATTCGTTGTGTCCCTCCAGGGCATCCACCCGGAGGCTGAGGCCCAGGATTGGAAACAATGATGGAGTCCAAAATATCCAGGTCGCACCGAGCAACAGGAAAAGCAAAAAATAAATCCGATCATCACGGACCTCCTGCGCCGCGTAACTGGACAACACCACGAAGGTTAACAGCAAACCGGCGGCTGGTGCGAGAACCAGCGTGACCCTTTGGAGGCGAGAACATCCAAACAAGGCCACGCGCCGCACCAAAACGAAATACTGGAGGAATCCGGAAACGGCCCCACCGAGCGAAATTATGAAAACCAGCAGCTCGTCTCCCGAGAAAAATGCCTCCTTCGGCACATTATTAACCGCTGAGGCTCGTATTTCCCCGAGCCTTTCCTCCAACGATAATAAAGTTGCCACGGTTGGGAGAATTCCACGTTCTGGTTTGCTGTAAAGAGGAATATTTTCAAGAGGGATTTTCCTCAGCACTGATTCATGGTGCGCCTCCGATGGAATTTTATCCCGATTTTTTGTTATGGTCACCCAGACCTCTTGTAAACTAGAATCAGGCCCATACTAGACATGGCCGAGATAACCGCTCCCACATTCACCGTCCCCGAACCAAAGCCCTCTGCCAGCGCGCCGCTGCCCCAACGCCTGATGTCCGTCGATGCCTTGCGCGGCTTCGATATGTTTTGGATCATCGGGGCCGATTCCCTGGTCTATGCCCTGGACCGAATGACCAAGTCCGCGCCGACCAAGTTCCTGGCTGAACAACTGGACCATGCCGAGTGGGAGGGTGTCCGTTTTTATGATCTTATTTTCCCGCTGTTTGTCTTCATCAGCGGTGTCTCGGTGGTGTTTTCCCTCAGCAAAATCATCCAACAACACGGCCGCGCGGAGGCTTTGAAGCGGGTGTTCCGTCGCAGCGTCCTGTTGTTCATTGTGGCGCTTATCTATTCCGGCGGCTTTAGCAATCCCTGGCCGGATATTCGTCTTTTGGGTGTGCTGAACCGCATCGCCCTTTGCTACCTGTTTGGGGGTGTGATCTTCTGCCTGCTACCCCTCCGTGCCATGATCGCGACAGCCGCCGCGCTCTTGCTTGGTTATTGGGCTTTGATGGCTTGCGTTCCCTTTCCGGATGTCCGCCCCACCCCGGGCGGCACCGGAGTCATTACCCGGGAAAATTACACCAAAGTCTCGCAACTCAACCTGGAGAGCACGAATATGCTCAAGGGGAGCTACATCCAAGGAGTCAATTTCGCCAACTATCTCGATCAAAGATATCTCCC
>JAQGOT010000568.1 GCA_028293465.1 Pedosphaera sp.
GGTTACCCCATACCCGTTTGCGGACCGATGCCTATGATTTGGACCTCGCGGAGGGGACTCGACCGGCGCTATCCTCCCGCCAGAACTAATCTCTCAGAAAGTATGAATATGAACCCAACCCTAAAGCCAGTCCGGAGGCATGGCGCTTCCTTGATCCCTCCCCTCGTTGCCGCGACCATGCTGTTCTGGTCCACGGATCTTTTCGCTTCCTTCGCCCTCGGCCTCAACCAGGAATTCAGCGGGGGAACCGCGCCCGTCTCAAACATCTTCCCGTGGGTCAATGCGGATTTCCATGACAATGGCAACGGCTCCGTCCGGCTCACTTTAAGCAACCCCCACCTCACCGCCAGCGAGAACGTGTCCGAATTTTACTTCAATTTCAAGGACTCCCTTAATCTCGCCGATTTAACTTTCACCTTTGTGAACAGCTCCGGCTCCTTCACCCTCCCGAATGCGGGCGATATTGCCAAATCCCAGAATCAGTTCAAGGCGGACGGGGATGGTCTTTACGATGTTCGCATCGATTTCGCGGTGGGCGGGAATCTGAATCAGACCTTCGGTGTGGGCGATCAGGTGGTGTATGATTTGGCCTACACCTCGCCCATTACCGCTGCGGATTTTTTCTTCCAGAGTTTCCCGGACGGCGGGCATGGCCCCTTCTATGCCGCCGCCCACGTGCAAAACACCGGCATTCACGGCAACAGCAGCGGTTGGCTCGCCCCGGTTCCCGAGCCGACGACCCTGACCCTCGCGGCAGCCATGCTGGCCGTCCCGCTCGGCAGACGCGTCATCCGCTCGTTCCGCAAACAGGCTTAGGAGTCACCCATCGGATCTGCGTTGATGAGGGGCCGCTTCACTTCTCATCCAGGCATTTTCTAACCGCGCTGGCGAGTTTTTGGGGGTGGTATGGCTTTTGGAGGAAGTTCAAACCTTCTTGCAGGATGAAATCCTTGCCCACGATGTCTGCGCTGTAGCCGCTGGTGAAAATCGCCTTGAGGGCCGGCTTGTCTTTTTGCACTTTTTCGGCCAGATCGCGCCCGGTCATGCCGTCCGGCATCACGATGTCGGTCAACAGCAGAGCCACGGTATCCCGATGTTCCCGCCAGATTTCCAGCGCCAAGGTGCCGGTGCTTGCTTCGAGCACCTGGTAGCCGTAGGCCCTCAGGATTTTGCAAACCAGCTCACGGACCGGGGGTTCGTCTTCCACCACCAAAATGGTTTCCGTGCCGCCTGGGACGGCTTGTTGAACCACAGTCTCCTCCTTCGCGGTCGCCGGTTCATCACTGCCCGGGAAAAACACGTGGAACGTCGTGCCCACGTTCAATTCGCTCTCCACCTCAGCCCAGCCGTGGTGTTGCTTGAGGATGCCGTAAACCGTGGCCAGGCCGAGCCCGGTGCCCCGGCCCACTTCCTTGGTGGTGAAAAACGGTTCAAAAATGTGCGGCAAGTTCTCCGGTTCAATCCCGCAACCCGTGTCGATCATGCTCAGGCGCACAAAGCGGCCGCTGCGACCGGCGGGATGTTTGATCAGGTCCGGCGTGCCAATCTCCAGCACGGAGATGCCGATGACCAATCGTCCCCCCAGCGGCATGGCGTCGCGCGAATTGACCGCGAGGTTGAGCAGGACTTGCTCCACCATCCCCACGTCCGCATGGACGAGCGGCAGGTTGGGGGAGTAATTGAATTGCATTGCAATGTCCTCGCCGAGGATGCGCCCGAGCATCTTGGTCATGTTGCTGACCACCACGTTAAAGTCCAACTGCTTCGGCTGCATCATTTGCCGGCGGCTGAAGGTGAGCAACTGGCGCGTCAGCCCGGCGGCGCGGTCCGAGGCCTGCGCGATCTGCTCCGCCGACTGCGCGGCTTGCGGCGTGAGATCACCGTAACTGCGCATCAACGACGCGTGACCTTGGATCACGGTCAAAATATTATTGAAATCATGGGCCACGCCCCCGGCCAATTGGCCGATGGCATCCATTTTCTGCGACTGCCGTAATTGCTCGCCCAGTCGCTTCTGTTCGGTGATGTCGCGAAAGAGTCCCAACAACAGCGGTCTTTGGCCCCGCACGTCCACAAAGGAATTGACGATTTCCAGGTCCAGCTTTTTTCCGGAGCGGAAGGTCGTTCGCCGTTCAATGCGCTGCTCGATGGTGCGCTCCTGGAAGCGCTGACGGTAACTGCTGAGCCTTTTCGCAAGTTCGTCGCCCGCGGCGTGGGCCAGGGTGAAGAGTTGCCCTTCCAGGTCTTCCCGGGCCATGTCCACCAACCGGCAGAAAGCTTCGTTTACAGCCACGATGGTGCCATGCTCGTCCGTCAGCCGCATGCCATCCACCGAGTTCTCCCACACGGAGTGAAACCGGATTTCTGACCCGCGCAAGGCCTCCTCCGCGTTCCGGCGCTCGGAAATGTCCCGCACGTGCAGCAACAAGGCGCGCTTGTCGGCGTAGTCGATCCGGCTCGTGCGGATTTCCACCGGTACTTCGCGGCCGTCCGAGGTCAGGCTGATGCTTTCAATCTGGCGCAATTCGTCCTGGACCAGCTTTTGAAAGATCTGATGGGCCCGTTCCCGCTTGTCCTTCGGAATGAGTTCCAGGGCGTTCCGGCCGATGAGTTGGTGGTGCAGCAGGCCATGCAGCCGGCCGGCGGCGGGGTTTGCGTCCAGGATCAAGCCGTCCGCGTCCTCCACGAAGATCGCGTCGGGAGAGCCTTCAAACAGATGCCGGAAACGCCGCTCGCTTTCGCGGAGGGCCCGCTCCACGCGGATGCGTTCGAGCGCACCCCCGCAATAGTCCGCCAGAGTTTGCAGCGTGTCGAGGTCGGTCCGGGTGTAGGCATTCAGTTGATAACTCTGCAGGGACAGGATGCCGATGACACTGGTGCGGCTGCGAACGGGCACGAACATCAGCGAGGCGGAAGGGCGCGACTTGTCGCCAATCGCCATGCCATCCGGCGTGAGGCTCACCGGGGCCTCGCGCAGAATCAGTTCGGCGCCCTGGTCCATGACCCGGCGCGTGCGGGTGGTGGGGTTCGGATCAATTGCCGCCGACGGGATATCGAGTTTTTGCCCCTGGATCGTGTCGATACTAAGGATGGGAAAAATCTTATCCTCCTCGGGTGAATAAAGATTCAGGGTGCAGGCATCCCAGCGGAACAAATTGTCAGCCGCCTCCACGATTACTTTGCCGGCTTCCTCGGCCGTCGTTGCCGAGCTTAATTGTAATCCGAGTTTGGAGAGCACCCCATTGTAATTCTCGGCCCGCCGCCCTTCCGTGATATCGCGCGAATTCACCACCACCCCCGCAATTTCCGGATCGTGCAACAAGCTTCGGCCGATGCTTTCCAAATGACGCCAGGAACCGTCCTGGTGTTGGAAGCGGAATTGGACGGTGACCGTCAGCTCGGGTTGCGCGACCGTTTTTTGAAGGGCCTCCTGCGCTTTCTGCACAT
>JAQGOT010000583.1 GCA_028293465.1 Pedosphaera sp.
CATACGGCCCGCCCAGATCTGCGCTCGGATGCACGGTATAGAGACTGGCCAATCCAGTTCGTCGCAGGACCCCGTTGATATATAATTGCGGCTGCTTGTTTTGGTACACCACGGCGACATGCGTCCAGCCGATAATCGGTGTATCCTGAACCAGTAGTGAACTCAGGTAAAAATCCGTATGCTCAAACACACTCACCCCGTTGTTGCCGACGGAAACCCCCGCACCCACATGACCCGATCCATACCCCGAACTGCCGTGCCTTGGAAAAATTGCATAACGCTGCCCGGTTGCGCCTGAAATTCCAGAGTTGGCTTCAGAGGTGGAACGACGCGAGGCCGTCGGATTGACCCAGAACTCCATCGTGAAGTTATTGGTTACCCCGGGAAACACCGACCCGACGTTCACCTGATTGGTGACCCCGTCGAAACTGAACGCCTGCCCCACCTGGCCCGCCGCAAACCAGGTGCCGTTCTTGAGTGCGCCATTGTGCAAACCTTGGATGTCATTGGCCGCGCCATCACCGGGCCACCAGCCAACTTTCCCCGTCGGCGCTGGCACGCAATCGCTGATATTTTGCGGCGGGAGAAGGGAAAGGGTTGCGACCGCACTCGTCACGGATCCCGCCATGTTTGCGATGGCCACACAATAGTCTCCAGGCATGGAACCGGTTAAATTGCTGAATGTCAGCGTGGCGCGGGTAGCACCCGCGATACTAACCCCGTTGATTTGCCATTGATAACTCAAAACCGGCGTGCCGACGACACTCACAGACATGGCTCCACTTCCCCCCAACGTCACTGCCTGCGCTTGCGGTTGGCCGATAATCGTGGGCGCGACATTCACCGCCAGCGTGGCCGCCACACTGCCGTTCACTGCCAGCGGATTGGAAACCGTGACCGAATAACCTCCCGCATCATCAGGCTGCACGCTGCTGAGCACGAGCGACGAAGCCGTGGCGCCGGGAAGATTGACTCCGTTCATTTTCCACTGATAAAACAGTGGCGCGGCCCCGGTCGCGTTGACATTGAAGGAGACCGTCGTGCCCGCGTTGACGGACTGTGATTTCGGTTGCACACTGATGACGGGCGCCCCCACCAACGTGTCCGAGAGGTCAGGAATCCCATTCCCATCGGCATCATTCGGATCGTTGATTTCAAAAACCCAATGGATAAAATCCGGCCACTCCGTTTCACGAATCCCATCCTGGAGCGTGGCATTAGCGACGTACTTTTTTCCTGTTCGATTGAAGGTGGTGCCTGCCTGCACGGTGAACACGCTGGTGTCATTGTTGAAAAGATTGAACTGCGGCAGCACGATTTGATTCGCATTGTTCACCACAAAGGTTGTGTTCCCCGTGTACGTGCCAAGCTCGCCGACCAAGCTCAGGCTGATAGTGTTCACCGGCCCCCGGGCATAAGTGATGTTCCCGACCACCGCGCTGATCCGCCAGTTACCACTCAGAGTTGCGGCACTGTCCGCAAAGGTCAGCGAATAACTGCCGGTGCGTTGATTGGCAGACCGGACCAGTGAACCGGAAATGCTAGTAGCGCCTGAACTCGGCCAATCCCGGGTGGCGGTTCCAGTCAGGTTTGCATTCACCGCCTGGTTCAGTTGGACCAGGTCCGGAAACCCGTTGTTATCAGCGTTCGCGGTGGGCAGGTTGAGCGTGATGCTCCCATATTCCACCGAAACATAAACCGTGTTGTATGCGGCGTAGTCCGCCTCATACAAGCCCGCTTGCCCCGCCCTGGGACGAACCTCGCCGCTAAAATTGATCGTGCCGCTTCCCACCGCCTGATTCAACGGATACCGGTCCGCGTGGCCATCGTACGTCGTGAAACAGTATGGCATCGTCCCATAAATGGCATCGGGACGGTTTCCAATCCCCAGTTGCAGGGAAAGGCAACTCCCCGCAAACCCGGCGGTTCTCTGCTGGGCTGCACAGTCAAATGCAAAAAGTATGCTGACAAATAAAAAGGTCGTCCTCATGATTTTGGAATCCTTCAGCACCTAAGAAGGCGTTTTTCTGAAGCCGATTGAAGGCCGCGAAAGGATACAAATTTCAAAGCAAAATGCAATACTTTGTTCGCGCGAAGAGATTGCAATGGCGGAAATTCGGAGTGGGAACTCCGCTTTAGGAACGAGGGGAATTCGGTCTGGTCACCCCAAACCATTTCCCAAAAAACGTTGACCGGCCGAACGCTAGATATGTTCAGCAATCGTCGGCGGAGGCTCGTAAGTCGTCTGCAGTTCCGGTGACAACCCGGAGGCCCCCCGGGCCAGCACGCGGTATTGCCGGATCTGAAATGACACCTCCCGGCCATCGGCAAGACCGAGCAACGCGTATTCTTCCTTGGTGATGCGCGAGCGCAGCGTCAATCCCGAAGGCAGCTCCAATTCCAATCGCAACATGATCCCGAGAAAATAGGTCCGCCGCAGCACCGCCCGAAAGCGGTACTGCGCCAAATCGGTGGAAATCTGCACTGCGTAGGGGCGGAAACCAATCCTCAATTGCTCACCGTCAGGATGGCCGGGAGCTGGAAACTCCAGTTCGTTAACCCGTCCGATCCCGTCGCGGACTTCCAACTCCAGCACGTTCATCACGCCGATGAAACGCGCCACGGTCTCATTGACCGGGTGTTCGTAAACGTCCCTCGGCGTGCCAATTTGCTCCAGATTGCCCTTTGAAAAAACCACGATGCGATCTGAAACCTCCATCGCCTCTTCCTGGTCATGCGTCACGAACAGCGTGGTAACGTTCAGGTCCTGGTGCAGATGAACCAGCCACTCGCGCAATTCCTGCCGGATCTTGGCATCCACCGCGCCGAACGGTTCGTCGAGCAGCAAAACGCTTGGCTTGGAAGCCAGCGCGCGCGCGATGGCCACCCGCTGGCGCTGGCCTCCGGAAAGCTGGTGAGGATAGCGCTTCTCCAACCCGTCCAAGCCGAGCAACTTCAACAATTCCTCCACCCGCACGGTAATCTCCGCGCGCTTCCACTTCTTGATCTTGAGCCCGAACGCAATGTTCTTGAAGACGTTCATGGTCTTGAACAACGCGTAATTCTGGAACACAAACCCGATGTTGCGCTTCTGGACGGAGATGTCGTTCACCCGCACGCCGCGGATGAAAAGGTCGCCCTCGGTCGGCACCTCCAGGCCGGCGATCATGCGCAGCACGGTGGTCTTGCCGCCGCCGCTTGGCCCCAGCAGCGCCATCAGTTCACCCTCCTTGACGGAGAAATTGACGTCGTTGACCGCAGCGACTCCGCCGAATTTCTTGCTGACGTTTTTCAGTTCAATGCTCATGCCCTGTCTGCCCGATTCAGATTTCCGATTGCGAGACCGCCGCGGCCCGCTGTGCCAGATCGTAATTGTGCTGGGTCTTCCACTCGACCCAGGTCTTGATCCCCAGCGTGAGGAGCGCCAGCACCGCCAGCAGGCTCGCCACGGCGAAAGCCGCCTCCGTATTATAACCTTGATGCAGCGTCTCCACCCGCAACGGCATGGTCTCCGTCTGGCCGGAGATGTGGCCCGAAACCACCGAGACCGCGCCAAACTCGCCCATGGCCCGGGCATTGCACAAAATCAC
>JAQGOT010000614.1 GCA_028293465.1 Pedosphaera sp.
TCTAGCAGCCAAGGGTTTCCAAGGAAAACTTTTCCTCCACTTGTGGTTTGCGAGCTTTGGAATGCCTGCGTGAAATTCGAAAAACAAAAACCACGGAAACCCTCGCCAGAAAACGCGCCCACCATCGAAAAATCAACCCCTCAAGCGAATCGCCCGTAAACGGTAGGGCCGAGACTCCGTCGAGCCCAAACTATTTCGGCGGAACCACCCCAAGACGTCACCCAAACTTCAAACTGCGCACTATCCCCGACAGCGGAACTGGAGACGCCATCCAGTGTTGCCCGCAGCGATTTGTTAGCCAACATCATCGGTTCTTCATTTCTGTTTTTGCTTCTGCCAACCACTTCTCCCACTTCGATGTGTCGAACGCAAAACCTTCCCCCGTCATCTGCTTGAGAGCGAAAGCCGCCGCGTCCACATCTTGGCCCCACTCCCAAGTGGTGTAGGGCCCCTTTGGCTTTTTTGCAAGGCTGTCTTCCAACAGCGCCACCAACGGCCTGACAGCCGCCTCCGCTCCGATCTCACCGAGAGCACCGGCTGCCTGCGCCCGAACCCCCATTTCAGGATCGCGTAGCGCGGCGATCAATGCAGCCGTCGCCTCCTTTGCTTTGCGCCTGCCTAACGATTCTGCCGCTCTTATTCGCACACCACGGTCTGTGTCGCTCAAAGCCGCGATCAGGAGCCGGGTCGCTTCAATGCTCTGGTTGATAGACAGCTCCTCAGCCGCACGGTATCGGACAGCGGGATCAGTGGAGGTCAATTGCTGACGTGTAACAGTGGAACCTCGCTCCCCTCCGCAACCGCTCATCAGGAAGGCCAGACAGCCCACCAAACAACAAAGTGTCTGCGGCACATTCATTGGCTAACATCTATAAGAGGCGACAACATTGTCTCCTATCCCGGTGCATGGTTTTTACCCTAAATCGTTACGTTCGCCTTGTGCAGCCGCATTGTTTTGCTCGTCTCTGGCGTTGACCGCGACAGCGGAACTGACCGCGCCAACGGCGGCGGGCTTCGGGTACTTGTTAGATGTCGTCATAGGTAAAAATCAAAGGCATATCCTGCCGCGTTTAGAAGTGCCAGAAACAAGCCGAGCAAGGAAAAAAAGAGCAAAGCAACTGCGACCATCTGCTGAATCCGGCCACCGTGCACCAGAACCGGTGTCAAAACCACGAGCGCCACCGCAGCCACGGAACCCTCCAACAGAGTCCGGCCAACGTCGCTTCCCACGCTGCTCCACCCCGCCAGTTCGGCAAAGCAAAGCAGCAACAGAAGCAAGGAAATACCTGCCACCAAAAACCGAACTGGAGCGTGTAAAAGTTTCGCGGCCATGCACACGAAGACACCTAACGTCGAAAGCCGAACCCCCGCCGACCGGCGACGCGAAGCGTTACAACGAAGCGGGCCGTGCGGGCGGCGAGTTCCGACGACTTGATACTCCACGCCGTCATAACACTTTAAAATCACCGCCACGAAGACACCGGCTCATGTAGTTCAGTGAAATCAAATATTGCAGGTAGAATCCGCCAAACCCACCAACCGCGGTCACACATGCCCCAGGAACATCTGACAGGAAGTTTGAGGCAATGGCGCTTCCGAAAAGGCCGAGGAGCACTGCGAAAATCGGCGCAACACTCCAACGGTTCACAGGTGTGCGCAGCATATAACTGCCAAACCGTCTGAATACGATGCGTCGCTGCTGCCGAGAACGTCCTGAAAGTTCCGGTATCTGACTTAAGGACCAATAAATTGTCACGGCGTGCTCAGGTGGCCTGACGTGAACGGAGCCCCCGTCGACCAGCGACGAGAACCGCGACAGCGGAACCGGTCGCGCCGAGGGCGTCGGGTTTCGGCGGGTTGTTAGGCCAACGGTTTGTGAACGCTTGCATGCAAATACTCAACCAGATCCGAAATTTTTGAGATTCGCTCCCGGTCATGCTCAGGAATCGAAATCGCAAATCGCCTCTCAATGGCGTCAACGAAATCCACTACGTCAAAATCATCCCAGACGTTGAGCTCACCAAACGTCGTGGATGCCAACATCTCATTCCAGGGCACGCCCGTCTGCTCGACCAAAATACCCGCGAGAGCGGATGCGATGTGCCGCTGGGGCCCGGGAAAATACGTGCTCGCCCAACGGTCGGCTTTCGCAGGGTCAAACGGATACTTTTGTGGCCGTCCGAGCAAAAAGTTTCGTAGACTCATAGCGTGATCGTGTGGCTTAACGAGTTGAGCAATCGCCGACCAGCAACGTGAACCATCCCGCCTCGCGATAGAGAATTGAGCTCGCCCGCGGCGGTTGATACTTTTTCATGGCGTTGATCGCGTTCCATCCATTGCAATGAGATTACGCTTGGCGTCGGGCCTTGTCGAGGATGTTCATTTGTTCGGTAGTCGTATCGTTGCTCAAGGTCGGGACGCCTCCGTCGCTGCCTCTTGAACGTGGGCAAATTATGCTCGATTAACGAAGTGGACTGGGCCACGCTGCCGACGTGAGGAAACGCTCCCGCATCCTGCTGGTTGTCCTGCTGGTCGCCGGATTGGGCGGGCGGGCTTGGCAGGTGTTGCGCCCGCGTGAGCCGAATTATCAAGGCAAGCCATTGAGCTATTGGCTGGGAAAATCGGTTGGTATGGGAGCCGCGGCGGTGCGTCAAACGGGCACCAACGCCATCCCCACCCTTTTGCGGATGCTGCGTGCCAGGGATTCGGCCTTCTTCCTCCGGCTCGTTGCGTTGGCTCAAAGGCAACACGTCGTAAAAATCGAGTACACCACCGCTGCTGAGCGTCATAGGCAGGCGATGCTTGGTTTCCTATTTTTGAATGATGGCGCAAAGGAGGCTGTGCCAGCCTTGATGGAAATCTACGAGCATGGTGTTTCCATGTCCTCGCGAGCCGATACCGCTCTCGCGCTGGGCTTTGTCGGTCCAGTCGCGAGCCCGGCGGTGCCGTTATTGTTGCCGGGGGTTAACCACACGAACCATAGCATCCGGATGGCAAGTATTCAGGCGCTGGGTGGAATCCATGCGGAACCCGCATTGGTTGTGCCGGTCCTTTTAAAACTGTTGGGGAAGGGTGACCCGGAAGTCAGAACCAAGGCGGCTGAGGGACTGAGGCAATTTGGAACGGACGCCAAGATCGCCGCCCCGATCCTGCTGCCGTTTTTGAATGACCCGGATTTGTCCGTACGGACGGAAGCTACCAACGTCCTTAAACGAATCGACCCGGATGCCGCCGCCAAGGCAGGCGTGAAATGACAAAGAAACGCTCCCGCATTGTGCTGGTTGTCCTGCTGGTCGCCGTGGTTGGCGGCTTGGCTTGGCAGGTGACGCGACCGCGTGAGCCGATGTATCAGGCGAAGCCGTTGACCTATTGGCTCCAAGGATACAACCAGTCTCCGCGATACAACCAACCCCCTCCGCTCGGCAGCGTGACTGAGAGCCAAGCTGATGAAGCGGTGCGTCAAACTGGGACGAACGCCATCCCCACGCTGTTGCGATTGCTCGTTGCCAAGGAGTCGGTCTTCACTAGGCGGATCGTTGAGCTTTCACAAAAGCAGCACGTCATAAAAATCGGCTACACTCCCGCTTGGGAGCGAACCGGGCAGGCTATTCACGCGTTCTCATGCTTGGGTGCCAGCGCAAAGGCGGCTGTGCCGACGTTGATCACCATGTATGAACAGGATCATGTGGGTAATTCTCGGAGCGCAATCGCCGTCGCGTTGGGCGCGATCGGTCCGGCGGCCGCAACGGCGGTTCCTTTGTTGATACAGGGAATCAACAACACGAATTCGTGGGTCCGCCTTGGTTATATTCAATCGCTTGGTCATCTCCACGCGGAGCCCGCGCTGGTCGTGCCCGCCTTGGTAAGAGCCTTGCCAGATCCCAACACAAGAGTGCGGTGCACAGCCGTCGAGACACTCGGGACGTTCGGGGCGGATGCCAGGCAAGCCGTTCCGGCATTGGTCGAATTGCTCTCGAACCGAAGCATCGACGTAAGGTGGGCCGCCACCAACGCCCTTAAAGCCATCGACCCCGAAGCCGCCGCCAGAGCAGGTGTGAATTGACTGGATCGACTCCGATTCCGCCAACTCCCCGGAGCGCCCCGTGTGCCGAACCACCGCGCGAGCTCCACGCCTTGGCATGGAGTCCCGGCTTTCAGCCGGCCACAAGCCAAGCCACATGCCACGCACCAGAGTTGAGGAGCCTGTGCGCAACCCTTCACAGCCACCGCCGCACCCTGGCCTTGTAAGCCACGAACTCCTGCCCGAAAATGGAAGCGAGTCAAATCCTCCCCTAATTTGCGAAGCGGAAGATTCCGCACTAATCTGAATCAGGTGTTTGGCACCGCGTTCCAAAGGAACGGTATGTTATCAACTCAGGTCCGCTCACCGGTGAGTATGAAATTGCCCCGCAAGATCCTTGTGATCTGCCTCCTTTCGCTGGCAACGCTCACCACGCTGTCCGGTTGCAGAACCGCGGATGTGAATCCCGACCGTCCCGAGGCCAACACCGGCTATGTTGATTTTTACGCTCCCGGCCAAAGCGACCTGTATTGGGAGGTTAAGCAATACGATCCAAATAAGGGAGCCTTCAAAACCGTATTCTCACGCGCGAAACCCTTGGACGGCCCATTTCTGCGCCTGGCAACTCCTCCGGGACGCCATCAGTTCCGAGTCACGTTCTTAAACCGTGTGGTTATGGAGCCGGCCGTTGTGGACGTTCAAGTGACGAGCGGCATGATTACGCCTGTTCGGGTGGAACTAGTTGACGTCGGCTCCACGCAGGTCGAACGGCGTGAGGCTCGCTTGGGCCTCACCGTGCGGCGGTTCGGGCCCGGAGCCAGGGTTACCAGTTACCCAACCGACGCGCACGACGTCCTGGCCACGCCTCAGCCCGCCGTACCCTATCAGAAAAAGGAGTTGGCGCGTTATCCATCCTAGGATTACTAACCGCGTTTGGTTGCCCGCCCCGCCGCCCCATCCCTCTCGCTTCCCCATGGCTGCCAAACACGCCACCGAAGCCCGGCCTGAGGCGGGTCCCAAAGACGGGTGTCGGCGCCGATGTGGGTCAGGCATCTTGCCTGACGGTTAACGGGGCATCCTGCCCCGTGTTCTATCTGGGCGCTTGTGCGTACGCGGAATGTGAGCGTGCTGCAGGGATGTCGGACCCACTCGGGAAGCCGGTTGCAAAGCCTCCACCCCACTGAAAAAACTCGCGAACCCGCCTCCCTCACTCCATGCTATGAGTGTGCATCTGGCTCACTTAAGACTTCGCGACTTCCGCAACTATGCGCGGTTGGATGTCGATTTTGTGCCCGGATTCCAGGTGTTGCTCGGCGACAACGCCCAAGGCAAGACGAACATTCTCGAGGCCATTTACCTGATGGCCACCCTCCGCTCGTTCCGCGGCGTCGGCGGCGCGCAGATGGTCCGGCACGGGGCGAAGGGTTATTTCGCCGGCGGCAAAGTGGTGGGGCAGGGGGAGCGTGAGATCAAGATGTATTGGTCCACCGCCGAGCGGAAGCTCGCTCTTGATAACCAGCCGGTCCGCAAACTGGCGGATTATCTGGGTGTGCTGCGCGTGGTGATTTTTTGCACCGAAGATTTGCAATTGATCAAGGGCCCCTCGCGGGGCCGGCGGCGATTCATGGATTTGCTGCTGACCCAGACCCACCCGACCTACCTCGGCCTGCTCCAGCGTTACGCCCAGGCGTTGCGCTCCCGGAACGCACTGCTGAAGCGCCACTCACCCGACGAGGCGGCGTTGGAAAGCTTCTCCAGCGAGCTCGTCAAGCTCGGAAACGAAATCATCGAGCGACGCCGCGAACTCACGCCCCGCATCTCCCCGTTGGCACGCCTGGCGTATCGCCGCATCTCGAACGACGCCGAGGAGCTCCGCCTGGAATACGTGCCGAGCGTAAAAAGGGATTTCGCCGTCGAACTCGCCCAGGCACGCGGTCGCGAACGGACCTATCGCTCCACGTTGATCGGCCCGCATCGCGACGAGTTGCAACTCACCTTGAACGACCGTTCCGCGGCGCAGTTCGGCAGCGAAGGCCAAAAGCGCACCCTGGCCATCGCCCTCAAAATGGCCCAGGCGGAATACCTGACCGGCATTCACGGTTCGCCGCCGATTCTGCTCATCGACGACGTCATGGGCGAGCTGGATGTGAAACGTCGCAGCGGGTTTCTCCCGTTGTTGGAGCGGACGCATCACGCGCGCGGACAGGTCTTCATGACCTGCACCGAGGAGAACTGGCCCCGCGAACTGGGCCGTGATTTGCAGCGTTGGGAAGTCAAGGCGGGGATGCTGAAACGCGTTTGAGCCCTCGTGAACACCATGCAACGTCGTACGCGCATCATCATTTCCGTGGCCCTGCTGGCAATCCTCGTTGCTTTTTTATGGGCACGGAGCCTCCTTCAATATCAAGAGAGAAGCCGGAGAGGACGCGTGATTGCCGTCGGTCTCAATGCCCAGTTCCTGGTTGACCCGCGATTCAACAAGGTGCGAGTCCTGGGTTACACCGGACACGCGGCGATGCCTTGGACCGAAGGCATCTTCCAAGTGACCGGCTCCGTACCCACCCGCAAAGATTTCGCAGATTTGGTGGGAATCGTGCGCGCGGTGAGTCCGCCCGGCAAGCTGAGCTTCAGGGTGGCACTGACTGCGCCAGCGCCGGCACCCAGGCCGCGGACGCGTTAACAACTAACTCTGACCACGCCCCTCCCTGTTAGCGAAGCTTGGGCTGGCGATCCCTCGTTCTCCCTGTGTTTCCCTGCGGGTTTTACCCTATGCGGGAGCTTTTGCGCTGAACGCCGGGAGGTTGTAACTTTCCGCCATGACTTGGCCGCTGCTCCCGCGAAGAAATTCTTTGCGGGCGCGGCAGCGGTTTTTTGTCCGCTCAAAAGGCTGGCACGGCTCGGTTGGTTCATTTGAGCCGGCCTCGGTTGCTGCTGAAAGCGCCTTTCGTGATCAAGATTTTCTCAAGGTTGGGAGATTGGAAAAGCTGCCGCGCAGATGACCGCCGGGCGAGTTGTGACCAGGGCAGCATCAAGGGAACCAGACCGTCATTACATGTACACGGCTGGATTCAGCCAAGAAGGATGAGATGCCTGAAGACAAACCCGGGCCGGAAAATTCTGACGGTTCCGCGCAT
>JAQGOT010000619.1 GCA_028293465.1 Pedosphaera sp.
TGGGAAGCCTCGATCTGGATTTTGCCGAGCTCGCGGTCCCATTTATCGCGGGTGTCACACTGGACCTTTTCGAAGTTCCAATCGGGGATTTCCGCGTCCAGGTTTTGCAGCGCATTGGCGGCACTGACGGGGGAAATGCCAACTTTGACCAAAATGGTTTCGTTGGTGTGAGTCTTGTATTCGGCGAGGAATTGCAGGTTCGTGCCCGCCGCTTCGGAACGGCTGCGGAAACGGTAGGTATCATAGATCACCGGTTTTCCATCTTTGACGATCTGATACTTGTCGAAAGGCCGCGAATACCGCGCGGCAAAATAGAGATACCGTTCCTTGCCCCAGCCGTTGATCAGGTGGAAGCCGGTGATCGTGGACTCGTTCTCCACCCGGAGATGCGACCAGACCACGTTCCATCGGAGCACGTGGTGCAGATCGGTAAGAATCGAGGCGTTATCACTCTGCGGGTAGGTGAAGCGGAACATTCCGGAGCGTTCGGCGGCGGTGAGTTCGACGGTCACGCCGGAATTCTGAAGTTTAACTTTATAATAGCCGGCGGAGGCGGCTTCATCATCGTGTGAGTATTTTGAGCGATATCCCGAGTCCGGATCTTCCTTCGTCCCGGAAATAAACTTGGGCGCGCCCACGCCGGGCATGAACAGGAAGTCACCCATGTCCGGAATCCCGGTCCCGGTGAGATGCGTCAGGCTGAAGCCAATGATTGAAGGGTCTGAATACTCGTAACCCGAGGCGGTGTCCCAGAGTTCCTTGTCGGTGTCCGGGCTCAACTGTACCATGCCGAACGGCGCGGAAGGTCCCGGGTAAGTGTTGCCTTCGCCCTGGGTGCCGACGAACGGGCGGATATAATCCGCGAGGTGGGCGGGTTCACTTGCGCCGATGAGCGGAGCGGCGGTCAAGAGCAGCAACTGGGCAACAAGCAAGCGGGCACGATTTGTCTTCATGTGGGTCGGCTGATGGTTTGATGATGGATGGGTCAGGTTAAAAGTCAATTGCCCGCGCGGCAGCTCCGAAGAATTCCGAGACGGTCAGACGCGGGGTGAGGCCGGGGGCGGTCTGCCGATCCCGGCGATGCGCAGCGGCAAGCATGGTCTCAAGGCGGCCGGACATGATCAGTAAAATAACTGTGGAACGTCCCCGCCGGTTTGTCGAGCCTAAAATTCAGTATGCTGGAAACGTAATGCAATATGCTGGACGAATTGGTTGCAAATTGATAAAACAATCGGCGACCCGTAAACAACTTTATGAAAAAGGCATACTTGGAAATTCGGCCGCTCTGGACCGTGCTGGCCTGCGGGTTGGCGACCCTGCTGACACCTCCGATGGCCTCGGCCAAGCCGGCACCAGCGATCGAAGTCCGGGTGGAAACCACCCTGCCGACTGCGGAAACGAACCGGCCCGCGTTGGCCTTGGATGGCAAGCAGGGCACTTTTTTCAAATCCAGCCGCAGCGCGGATGAGCATGACCAGTTTACCATTTATTTCTCGCACGGCGTGAAATTGAAACGGATTGAAGTGCTGACCGGGGACCAGCAGAGCACCAATCAACTGGCGGCGGGGGTGCTTGAGGTATCCACCGATGGGAAAGAGTTCAAAGAGGTGGCCAAATTCGAAGCCGGTGTGTCCAAGGCCAAGCTAAAAAGCCTGCCTGTGATGGCCGTGCGCATCCGGCCGATCAAGAAGGACCAAACGGCCCAGGAACCGACCGGGCGTGGCCAGTTCCGGCGCAACCGGGGCTCGCTGGTCCTTCGCGAAATCGTGCTGGACCCCGCGCCGGTGGTGGCAAAGGTCACGCAAGCGATGTGCGTCATGGTGGACACCTCGGAGGTGCCTGAACTCGATGCCTGGGGCCTCCATGCCAAGGCGCTTTGTGAGGAATGGTATCCCAAGCTGGTCGCGCTGATGCCCAGCGAAGGATTCGAGCCGGTTTTGTCCACGCGACTGCTTTTCAAAAAAGACAAGGGCGGCGTGGCGGATACCAGCCGCGGCACCGACATCAACATTGCCGGCAAGTATGTCATCGGCCACACGAACGATTTCGGCATGGTGATCCACGAATTGACGCATGTGGTTCAGGCTTATCCCGGACCGAAAGACGGCTTCAGCAAGCCGGGTTGGCTGGTCGAAGGCATCGCTGATAATATCCGGCTCTTCCATTTTGAACCGAATGTACGACGTCCCCGAATTGATCCTGACCGGGCCAAATACACCGACGCCTATAAGACGACAGCGGGTTTTCTGGACTGGGTGGAGAGCCACTACGATAAGGAGCTCGTGAAAAAATTTAACGCGGCGCTCCGCGATGGTGAGTTCCAAGACACGTTATGGCAGAAATACACCGGCAAGACGGTAGACGAACTGTGGAAGGAATTCACGGACTCGCTGAGGAAGTCCGTTTAATCGGTCAGCAAGGGCAAAGAGCGAAATTGGCGCATTGTAATTGCGCGCGAGCGCGGTTGGTGGCACAACTACGCTCCATGAGAATGCCTTTTCGGGCTGGGTTGATCCTCGGGCTGTGCGCAGGGGCAACGGTTTTCGAGACTTCCGCCCAAACCGGGCCGCAGGCGGACCGGATCACCGACCTGGAGAAGCAAATCCAGACGCTGAAGCAAACCGTGGAGGAGTTGAAGCGGTCCCCCTCAACCAACGCGACGCCGTTGTCCGCCGGCGTCTCAACGAATCTCACCAGCTCGCCTTCGCAAACGAACGATCCCATCGCGCGGATTCGGGAGGAAGGCTTGAATCATTCGCAGGTGATGCAAACCTTGAGCTATCTCAGCGATGTGATCGGCCCGCGGTTGACCGCCTCGCCAAACCTCAAGCGGGCCAACGAATGGACCCGCGAGAAACTGTGTTCCTGGGGGTTGACCAACGCGCACTTGGAAGCCTGGGGGCCTTTCGGGCGTGGGTGGTCCGTCAAACGATTTTCAGCGCAGATTGTGGAACCCCAGTCGATTTCATTGATTGGTTACCCCAAGGCATGGTCACCCGGGTTCGACCAGCCGCTGGTGACGGAGGTCATTTACCTGGACGCCAAGACTGACGCCGATCTCGAAAAGTACGCCGGAAAATTGAAGGGCGCCATCGTGCTGAACAGCCCCGTGACGGAGGTGAAAGCCCATTTTGAACCGTTGGCGGTTCGGATGGTGGAGACGAATCTGTTGCAGTTGGCCAACGCCGCGGTGCCGCGCCAGCCGACGAATCAAGCCAATGGGGCGGCTGGCCCGGGCAGGAGGCGTGGCGGCGCACCCGGCTTGACCAACACCACGCAGGTCGCCCGCGGCAGCAATGCTCCGGCAGGGCCGGGCGGGCGCAACCGGTTTCAGCCCCGGTTTTTGAACTTCCTGGCCAAGGAAGGGGCGGCTTTGGTGGTGAACCCGAGTGTGCAGGGGGATGGCGGCACCTTTTATGTTGCAGCGGCGTCCGTGCCGACGCCGGAAGGACGAGGCACCAACGCCCCGCGCATCTCAGCGTGGGCGACCAACGTCCCGCCAATGCCCGCGCAAATCACCATCGCGGCCGAGGACTATAACCGGATGATGCGCATGATCCAACAAGGGGAGAAGCTTAAAATGGCTGTGGATTTGCAGGTTCAGTTTCACGACGAGGATACTATGGTCTACAACACCATCGCGGAAATTCCCGGGAGCGATTTGAAGAACGAGGTGGTGATGATCGGGGCGCACATGGACTCATGGCATTCCGGGACCGGCGCCACCGACAACGGCGCGGGCGTTGCGGCAACGATGGAAGCGGTGCGCATTTTGGAAGCCTTGAAGTTGAAGCCGCGGCGGACCATCCGCATCGGGTTGTGGAGCGGGGAAGAGCAGGGGCTGTACGGCTCGAAAGCGTATGTGTCGAATCACTTCGGCTATTACACGAACTTGATCAACGCCGTTGTTGCGCGTTCACCCAAAGACGAGCGGGCGGCTCCGGAGGCCTCCACCAATTCCAGTCCAACGCGCAAGCTGATTTGCAAAAAGGAATACGAAACGCTCTCGGCCTACTTCAACCTGGACAATGGGGCGGGGAAGATTCGCGGGGTTTACATGCAGGGGAACGAGGCGGTACGCCCGATTTTTCGCCGTTGGCTGGAACCGTTCTCGGATTTAGGCGCGGAAACGCTCACGCCGTCCAACACCGGCGGCACCGACCATCTCTCCTTTGATGCGATCGGACTCCCGGGCTTCCAATTCATCCAGGACCCGATTGAATATGGCAGCCGCACCCATCACTCCAACGCGGATGTTTATGACCGGGTTCCCGCCGAGGACATGAAGCAATCTTCCGTCATCATGGCGGCGTTTCTTTACGACGCGGCGATGATGGATGAAAAACTGCCGCGCAAGCCGGCGGATTGAGAGTTGGTCCGGTGGGCCGCGCCGCTTGGGGTTTGAGCGAGCTTGAACCGTAGCTCAGTTCGTCGGCGTCGTGCTCGCCCGCAAAACCCAACCGATATCGTTTGTTTGGTTGGAAGGAACGACGGCGACGCCCGTCGTATAGGTCGTCTTTTTAATGGGCTGTTTGGTACTTGCGTCACGCCATTTGTGGATTTCAGAATGTCCATCTGCAAAGGAGAAGCCAGCGGCACCGTTATGGTAAGAGGCGGGAAGATCGCTCCACGTCGACAGCTCCGGCGGCGCGGTGTTGCAGTAAATGTACCAGCCATCATTAATGCTGTCGGGATGCTCATCCAGAAACACAAAGATCGAGGTGGGACTCCGGAAGTCGTTCATTTTGATAAACTGCGTCCAATTGGGAAAAAGCTTGCTGGGCGTGCCCGGCGGCGGGTTGGGGTTGCCGACAAAAGCATTCATGGACATGCTTCGAACCCGCTCTTGTGTCTGGCCGAATCCGACACTTCGGTCGGCAGGACAATGGTAGATTCCGACATTCTTGGCGGTATAAGGGCCCAACTTGCCCCGCGTGAGTTTGGTCCGGTCAATGTTGTCTGCGGTAAAACCCCAGTTCAGCACACCTTCCACCCAACCGTTGGTTTGGTTGGCACCGTAGTTGTCGATACACGTATCATTGTTATCGGCGGCGTATTGGAGCCAGGCGAGAGCGAGTTGTCGGCTGTTGTTCATGCATTCGATGGCCTGCGCCTTTTGCTTTGCCTTGGCCAAGGCGGGCAGGAGCATTCCGGCAAGAATGGCGATGATGGCAATGACTACCAGCAGTTCGATCAAGGTGAACCCCGTTTCAAGTTTCTCGCGCGAGGCAGGCTTGGGATGTTGATCTTTCATATATGGCATGTGTTTTTCACCGATTCTGATTCAAGCGTTTTGGTTTAAGCAACCTGGCAGGGTCGTTTGCCCAAGCTCCGCGCAGGGATGGAAATTGCGACTTGCCCGACGATGCGAAACGGGAGGAGCGGCGGTTGCGGCCTTCGTTTTCATTTTAAGTCCAACGATTTCCAGAGATGAAATGTATTGCCAAATTGGCAGTCACGGCCCATAAGTTGAGCAAGCCAGATGCGTTATGCAGGTTAACCAGCGACGACAACTTCCAGCTTGTAGGAAGCTATTCCACTATAGTAGAGAGTGGGTTTCTGGCTTGCAAGAAATAAGTTCAGTATATTAAACTTTTCCCCATGACCCCTCCCTCCCCAAAAGTCAAAGGCAAGTCAGTCCAGGCGGCCATGCCGTTTGACCCGACGAGCAATCAATTTTCACGCCGTTTGAAACAACTCCGGGCGGAACGCGGTTGGTCGCTGGATGCCTTGGCGAACGCCTCGGACGTGAGCCGCTCGATGTTAAGCCAGGTGGAGCGGAGCCAGGCCAACCCCACGCTGGCGGTGGCCTTCCGGATCGCGCGCGCTTTCGGAATGTCACTGGGAGAACTGGTCGAGACGCCCGGCGCCACTTCTTCATTGGTGGTCATCCGGGCCGGAGACCACGCTTACCATTACCGGTCGGATCAGGATTGCCAGATCCGCACACTTTCGCCGCTGCATCTGGAGAAGGATGTTGAATTTTACGAAGTCCAACTCAAGGAAGGAGGAGCGTTGCGCAGCGCCGCTCATTTCGAAGGAACCCGTGAATTCCTGACCGTCCAGAAAGGCAAGATTCGGGTCGAGTCGGCCGCTGACTCGGAGCAATTGGAGCGGGGGGACTCGATCAATTACCGGGCGGATGTTCCGCATGCGATCGTAAACGTCGGCAAAGGGGAAGCCATCATGTTCCTCGTCGATATTTACCGGTAGTTTCGCT
>JAQGOT010000622.1 GCA_028293465.1 Pedosphaera sp.
TTTTACGGACTGGCCATCGGTTTCACGGTCATGGCCGGCGCATTCTCCGTGGGCAGCATTTCCGGCGCGGCTTTCAACCCCGCCGTCGCGGTCGGGGTCGCGACCATGGGGCTCTCGTCTTGGTCCAATATTTGGATTTACCTGGTGGCCACCATGCTGGGAGGCGTAGTCGCTGCGGGGACCTTCAAATTCCTCAACCCGGAAGACAAGTAAGGGTTAACATTCGTTCCTTGGCGCACTCCGGTGGCCAGGCAGGCGAAACCCCCGGACGTGAGTCCCAGTTGCCCCGTTGCGGAGCCAAAACAGCTCCGGTCCTGTGGAGGAGCAGCTCCGGCTTTCAACTGTGCTTTCGCATGCCGGGGGACAGCCTTCGACGCAACCAACTCAACGGACCGGCGGCCGGCTTGGCCATGGCATGAGCAACCCAACCGACCGGGCCAGGGGCCGGTTTCAGCACGACCTCCCCCAGATGTGCTGGCGTGCAGCTCCCTACACATTGCCGTTGGAGGTGAGGTGGAGTTGGTTCCTTCCGTTCCAGATGTTGCATGAATTTTCTTTCTTTACCCGGCTCGCCGTTCAACCGTCTGAAATCCCTGAGCGAATCCACCACCAGCCAACCTTGTCAGGATCGACCATGACTCAGACGGAGGGGCGGTGCTTGATGCGACTGTGCCAGTTCTCAGGAATCATGGAATAGGGTGGAAACCCCACATTGCCCGCAGGCTGTCTTCGCCCGCGCATGGGGAAGGCGATAGTGCCCGACAGGGCAGTCAGGCAGGTCCGCAGTGTCAAGGCAGACCGCGCGGCCCAGATGCCCGGGTGCGGGCAGCCACCACTCCACGATGAATTCCGCTTTGCTTGTGGGGTTGGCAAGACTAGGTTCCTTCACTAATTATGAAGGCTTACCAACTCACTGCGCAAACCGGCCCGGAGGCGCTCGCTTGCATCGAACTGCCCCAACCGCAACCCCAGCCACACCAGGTGTTGGTGCGGGTGCGGGCGACTTCGCTTAATTATCGCGACCTGATGGTGGCGGATGGCCGCTATGGCCGGTCGCCACTCCCGCTCGTGCCGCTCTCCGACGGGGCGGGAGAAATCACCGCCCTCGGTGAAGGCGTGACCCGCTGGAAGGTGGGCGACCGCGTGGCGGGGACTTTCTTTCAGGGTTGGCAGGCCGGGCCGCTTCCTCGTGAGGTCTCCGATACCGCCCTGGGAGGCGCACTCAATGGCATGCTCGCGGAATTCGTTGCCCTGTCTGAGGAGGGCGTGGTCGCAATTCCGTCACACCTGAGCTTCGAGGAAGCCGCCACGCTGCCCTGCGCCGGAGTCACCGCCTGGCAGGCGCTGGTCACACGAGGGAAGGTTTCCGCGGACGAAACCGTCCTGCTGCTCGGCACGGGCGGGGTTTCCACCTTTGCGCTGCAATTTGCCAAAATGCACGGGGCGCGTGTCATCATCACTTCCAGCAGCGACGAAAAGCTGGCGCGGGCCAAGGCGCTGGGCGCGGATGAGTTGATCAATTACCGCACGACGCCCGATTGGGAGAAGGAAGTCTTCCGCCTGACGAACAAAGCCGGGGTTGATCAGGTCGTCGAAGTCGGCGGCGCGGGCACGTTCACCAAATCATTGCGTGCGGTTGCGCCCGAAGGCCAGGTTCATGTGGTGGGCGGCGTGACCGGATTCACGAGCGACGTGCCGTTGATCGACATCATCGGCAGGATGGCGGTGGTGCGGGGCATCTACGTGGGTAGCCGCGCGATGTTCGAGGCGATGAACCGCGCCATCGCGTTGCATCAAACCAAACCGGTGGTTGACCGCGTGTTTCCTTTTGCCCAGGCACCCGCCGCGTATCGATACCAGATGAGCGGCGGGCATTTCGGCAAGGTTGTGATTTCGATCTAAGCCAGGCTTGAACTCAACTGCCCGCCCCTTCGACATCCGGGGCTACCGGGCAGCGCTGAAATCATCGAGGGCGGGGCGGCGGAAACCTGTGGGAGCAACGAAATTGAAAGCTACCTCACGCGCTTCAACTCCGCCGGAACCGCCTTGATTACCGATGATGATGACGGCTGTGGTTTTTGTTCGCGGATCGATGGCGCAGGTGCGACTCCGGAGGCGGCCGCCGCCCACAACCTGGCCGCCGACGCCACGCCGCTTTCGTCCACGGTGACGGGCCTGCCAAGGCCTTTCATGTTTTCGATTCTGTGCTTGCTTTTTTCTAATCAACTGCCAAGAATGCCTGATGACTCCCTCGGAACTGCGGCTTAACCGCTTTGGCTTTGGGCTTTTGCGCGCCCTGGTACTGAGCAGTCCGACCGTCCGCCTGTTAATAACCAGCCCTGAGTTACTAATAACAATCCTCCGCAATAAACTTATGAGCTTAAAAATCAAAGCTGGTCTTCTATTCAATGGTCTGCGGCGCCTTGGCCGGAAGACGTTCGTCACCGTCGGGGCGGCCCTGTCCTTTGCGGGAATGGCCTCCGCCGCCAATATCGGCTTGCACTTCCTCAACGGGGGCAATGTCGCCAACTCGAACCCGAATTTCCTGGCCGCCGCCGACGCGGCTGGCGCACCCGGTCACAGCCAGGTCAACTGGAACAATCTCAGTGGCGCACTCGGAACGAATGTGGTCGTCATTGACAGTTCGGGGGCCTCCAGCGGCGTGACCGTCAACTGGGCCTGTGGCAACACCTGGAGCCAAAGCGGCGCCACCCAGGCAACACCCGACGCCAACCTGATGAATCCCTATCTCGATTCGAACGGTGGCGCCAACACCACGCTGCAGGCGAACATGTTCAGCACCACGGCGGGCAATAATAACAACTGGCCGCTGGTTTATTTCAGCGGCCTGAGCGCCTGGCTGGCCACGCAGGGGGCGGCGGCTTACGATCTGGTGCTCTTTTCTGATGGCGACAGCACCGGTGCCCGTGTCGGAGAGTTCTGGACGATGGCCGCCAGCGGTCCCGCGACCAGCCTGACGTTTGGCTCCGACCAAGTGAGCCATGTGTTTATCTGCGACCGGGCGAACTTCATCAGCACTTATGCCTACGGGCAGGTTCCGTTCAGCGTCCAAACGGGCGTGGACGCCCGATTCGGGAATTTTCCCGGGAATTACACGGTAATCGAGAACCTGACGAGCGACTCTTTTCTGGTGCGTGGCGCGGAATTTGACACCCGTTGCAACATCAACGCCCTGCAAATCATCCCGCGGGCCACGGCGGGTCCGGCAACCATCGCTGAACTGGCTAATGCACCGGTCCTAGTCAGTGGCACCGCACGATTCCGCGCCCAGGTGGGCGGTCGCGTGCCTTTCACCTACCGCTGGCGGAAGAACGGGATCGACCTCTCGGACGGCGGCAAAATCTCCGGCTCCACCACCGCCACGTTGACGGTCTCGAACGTGACTGCGGCAGACGTCGCTGCCTACTCGCTGGCGGTGACGAACCCCACCGGCGTCGCGATCAGCAGTTCGGCCGCCTTGACCATCGTGTCTCCGACGGCCGGAAGCTATGCCGAGAGGATTGCCGCCAACAGTCCGTATGCCTATTGGCGCCTGAACGAGACCGTCCCGCCGAGTTACGGTTATACCGCCGCCTACGACTACGCAGGCGGGTTCAACGGGACGTACGGAAGCGCCGCCGCGAATGGATTCGGCGGAATGCTCGGTCCGCAAACCCCAGATTTTCCTGGGTTTGAGAACGGTAACACAGCCATGCGGTCGGCCAATGGCACAATCCGATCCTGGGTGACAGCTCCCGCGTTGAACCTCAATACCAATACCGCGACCTTCACGACCTGGATTTACCCCACAGCCCCGCAGGGAGGCGCCACGGCACTGCTGTTTTCCCGGCTCGGCAACGATGTCGCCGGCCTCGGTTATGGCAACAACAACAACCTCGGATACACCTGGAACAGCAACAGCGCCGCTACGTATAACTTTATTTCCGGTTTGGTGCCGTTGACCAACGCATGGTCGTTTGTGGCGCTGGTGGTCAGCCCAACCAACGCCATTCTCTACCTGTACAACACCAACGGCCAGCTCTCGGCGACCAACGCCATCGCCCACACGAATCAAGGCTTCAGCGGCGTGACCTTCATCGGATGCGATCCAAGTTCGGTCACCACGCCGGAAGGTCGCTCCTTTACCGGTTTGATTGACGAAGTGGCGGTCTTCAACCGTTCGCTGCCCCAGACGGAAATCTATAATCTTTACAAGAAGGGCTTGGGCCTGACTGCCATTGCGCCAGTGATCTCAACGCAGCCGCAGTCGGCGGCGTTGTTCCAAGGCCGAACCGCCGGCTTCAACATTGTCGCTTCTGGTGATGCTCCCTTGTCCTACCAGTGGCGGAGGAACGGCGGCAACATTTCCGGGGCGACTACGCCGGTGTTGACGATCAATAATGTCACCGCCGCCACGGATGCCGCCAATTACGACATCGTGGTGGGCAACATTGCAGGTTCGATTACCAGCAGTGTCGCGACGTTGACGGTAGTCGCCTCCAACAGCGTGCCCGCAGCGTATGAAGCCAGATTGCGCGCGGCCAACCCGATCTCCTACTGGCGGTTGAACGAAACCAACGGCAGCCCCAACGCGTACGACTATTGGGGCGGGCTCATCGCCACCAACGAAAACGTCACTGGCGGCGTGGCCGGGCCGCTGCCACCCGATTATAGCGGGATCGAAAGCACGAACACCGCGGTGGCGTATGACGGGCTAAGTTCGGACACCGCCATCAGCGGCAGCCTCCTGAACAACCGGTCCCAGTTTTCCATCATGGGCTGGTTCAACGCCTCCGGTCCCATCGGCCTGCGCGTCGGCTTGTTCGGGCAGAATGATGTGGCGGAGTTCGGTTTTCATGGCCAGGATCCTTCCGCGCCGACCGGCGAGGGCGAGCTTGGCATGTGGACGCCTGGCGGGGCGGCTTTCCTGTCTCAAACGAACGTCATTCCAGGTGTTTGGTACCTGATCGCCGGGGTGGCCTCCGGAACGAACGTCAACCTGTTTCTGCTCTCCACCAACGGCGGCGGCGGTTTCCAAGTGGTGCAATCCACGACCAGCGGCACCACCACCAATTACGGCAGTTCAGCCTTCCCATTCCGCATTGGTGGCGGAGGGATTCTCGATGCCACCGGCAACTACTTTCCCGGCACGATTGACGAAGTCGCGGTGTTCGACCGCGCCCTCTCCGTGAGTGAGATGTCGGACCTCTTCGGCGCGGCGCTGACGGGCGGGCAACTGCCGCCCGGCATTGCGGCGCAATCCGGATCCTTGACCTTATACGCCGGTCGGACCGCGACCTTCAGCGTCAACTCCGTCGGCACGTCGCCCCACTACCAATGGCGGCGCAACGGCTTGGCAGTCGCGGACGGCGGCAACCTCTCCGGCGCAACGACCGGCACGTTGACGATCACGAACGTGGCGGCCGGAAACGCCGCCAGCTATGACCTGGTCATCACCAACCAGGCCGGCAGCATCACCAGCAGTGTGGTCACGCTGACGGTCATCAGCCCGGTGCCCGGCAGTTACGAGGCCGCTGTGATTGCGGCCAACCCCCTCGCTTACTATCGGTTGAGCGAGACGAACGACCCGTCCCCCGGCACCGTGGCGGCCCATGACTATTGGGGTGGGCACGATGGAGTTTACGGGTCAGGCGCGCAGGCTGGATTCAATGGCATCCTGGGTCCGGTACCGCCGGTCTTCACCTTTGAGACGAACAACCCAGCCGTGGCGACCGCCGCCAATACGGTCAGTGCGCACGTAACTGCTCCCTTCGGCAGCCTGAGCACGAACACCGTGACGATGACCATGTGGCTCCAACCGACCGGGACCTTCGATGTCTTTGCGGGGCTCTTGGCAAACCGCGGCAGCGGCGTGCAGGGCGGGTTTGGCTACACGGGCGGCCAGCTCGGCTATACCTGGAACAATAACAGCGCGGACACCTATAACTTCAGGTCCGGCCTGATTCCGCCGTTGAACGAGTGGTCCTTTGTGGCACTGGTCGTGGAACCGACCCAAGCGACGGTATATATGATGAACCCGAACGGAATCCAATCCGCAACCAATGTGCTGGCGCATACCAGCGACGTATTCGGTAATAATTGGCGGGTCGGGACCGACGACCTCAATAATAACAGCGACGGAAGCCGCGCCTTCACCGGCCTGATTGACGAGGTGGCGGTGTTCAATTACGCGATGACGCCGACGCAAGTCCAAAGCCTCTATAGCGCGGGCGGCCCCGCTCCCGTCTCCCTGAGCATCCAATCGTCCGGCACCAAGGTGATCCTGACCTGGCCGCACGGGACGCTCCTGGAGGCCACGAGTGTCGCCGGGCCTTGGACGACCAACAACGCCACCTCGCCCTACACGAACTCGCCGGCGGCGGCCCAGAAGCTGTATCGGGTCATCGTGAAGTAGCCGGCGGATGGCGTGTGGAAGACCGGTTTGAGCGAATTGGCTGGGGGTGTGGAGCCCCCAGCCTTTTGATATAACCGGCCCGCCAGACAGGGTTTCAGTTAAGATCACGCAGTCGAGCGGGTCATTGATAAAAGAAAGCCAACGTGCACACATCAGAAGTATGTTTCTCCGAGCAGCCCGCCGGGTGTCGGAGCCGTAAGTTTATTGGCCCCCGCATTCGTCGCCGCTTGCGCGGACTGATCCCCGCCGCACTCGCCGGCGCTTTTTTGTTCGCAGCAACCTGGTCAGCTTGCGCCGACAGCTTGCTGACCGGGACGATCGTCGGCACCAGCGGTTCCTGGAATAATGGCGGCAACACCAAGGAGAAGGCGATGGACGGGAGTCTGGCCACCTACTTCGACGGGCCCACCGGCAATGGTGTCTGGGTCGGGCTGGACCTGGGCACAAACGTGAGCAAGGTCGTCTCGCAGGTGCGATATTGTCCGCGTAGCGGCCAGGCCGCGAGGATGGTCGGCGGCAAATTTCAAGGGGCCAATGCGGTGGACTTCAGCGACGCCTTGGATCTGTTCACGCTCCCGGCAGCCCCGACGGAGGGCGTGTTGACAACCCAGCCGGCCAGCCTGACGAATGCTTTCCGTTACGTGCGCTATCTCTCACCGAACAATGGGTTCGGCAATGTCGCCGAAGTCATGTTCTACGAGGCGGGACCGGGTTTGCCGCCACCGACATTTGGTGTTTACCGGGAATTATGGACGAACCTGGACACCGCGTCCGGCAACACGCTGGCGGTGCTCACCAACACGGCGCTCAACCCCAACTGGCCCGCGAATCCGGTGGCGGCCTACTCGCAGGTTTATACGAATTTCGAAACCGAGACGAACACCGGGATGAACAATTACGGTCAGCGGTTGCGGACCTTCGTGGTGCCGTCCGCCACCGGCGCCTATACCTTCTGGATCGCGAGTGACGATGCGTCGCAACTGTGGCTCAGCAGTGACGAAAGTCCGGCGAATGCCGCGGCCATCGCCGGGGTCAACGTCTGGACCGATCCGCGCGAATGGACAAAGGAAGCGAATCAGAAATCCGCGGGTATCACCCTGGAAGGGGGCCGCCGTTATTACCTGGAGGCAATCATGCGGCAAGGCACGGGCGGGGACGATCTCGCGGTGCGCTGGCAGTTGCCGGACAACAGTTTTGAAACGCCGATGACGGCAACGAGCGCGGCGGGTACGCGCCTGGTCCCCTGCAACGGCGTGAATTCGCCGCCGGGTATTTTCACCCAACCCGGCAGCACCGCCGTGCCGGAAAACCTCAATGCCACCTTTGCGCTGCTGGTTACCAACCAGGCCGCAGTCACGTATCAATGGCTGCTCAATGGAACAGCTCTTGCCGGCCCCAACGCGGTCAAATCGGTTCTCACCGTCAGCAACATGAATGCCGCCATCAATAACGGCCAGGTTTACCGGTGTGTGGTCGCCAACAGCTCCGGTTCGGTGACGAGTGCTCCCGCCGTGCTGAGCGTGATCGCCGACACCAATCCACCGACCTTGGTTTCCGCCATCAACTCGGGCTTGGGCAACATTGGAGTGCGTTACTCGGAAGCAGTTGAGCCCGCGTCCGCCACGAATAAAACCAACTATGCCGTCGCGCCGGGTGTGACCGTTTCCTCGGTCATGCTCAACAGCTCGCAAACCGTGACGCTGTCGGTTTCCACGCTTGTGCTCGGGAGCAACTACACCATCACCGTCAACAACGTCAGGGACAGCGCCGGCGCCCCCAACACCATCGCGCCCAACTCGCAAATCAGCTTCACTGCCCAGGCATACGGTTTGGAAGCGCACCCGGCCATCGGTCCCTTTTTGGGCAACCAGATGCCGGAAGCCGCCCCGATCATCTCCGGGAACTGGTCCGCCGTGGTCGCCTTCACCAACCTGACGTTCACGAACGCACTGGGGCTGGCGGCGGTGCCGGGGACGGGCCGGTTGGTGGTCTGGGAACGCGAAGGCCGCATCTATTCGTTCACCAACGACGCGGGCGCGAACTCAAAGACGCTGGTGCTCGATCTCAGCAATCAATGCCAGGGCTGGGATGATTCGGGCTTGCTGAATCTGGCTTTTCATCCCGGCTTTGCGACGAATCATTACATGTTCGTTTATTACACGTGGGTGGCGCCCGGCACGGTCGTGGGCAGCCCCACCGTCCGGCCGCCGACGTTCGCCACCGGCGTTTATCACGACCGGCTTTCGCGCTTCACACTGAATGCCGCCGGCGTCGCCATTCCCGGTTCCGAGCTGGTTCTGGTGGACCAGGCGGGCGACAGTGTCTGGCACAACGGCAGCGGCATGTTCTTCCATCCGGTCAACGGCTTCCTTTATGTCACCGATGGTGACGACGAGAATGGGAACAACAACCAGGTGATCACCAACAACCTGTTTTCCGGTGTCTGGCGCATCGACGTGGATAAACGCGGCGGCGCGATCAGCCATCCCATTGTGCGCCAGCCCGCCAACGGAACCACGACCAATTATTATATTCCGAACGACAATCCGTTCGTCGGCCAGGCCAACGTCCTGGAAGAGTTTTACGGCATCGGCTTGCGCAGTCCGCATCGGATGACTTACGACCCGTCCAGCGGACGGATTTTTATCGGGGACGTTGGCGCGGGCACGCGCGAAGAGCTTGACGTGATCGAACCGACCGATCTCCCTGGTCTTAACTTTCAGTGGGATCGCATCGAAGGCTTGCAGGGAGATCTTACCCCGCCCTACATCGGCGTAAACAAGCGGCCCATCCTGGATTACACCCACAGCGAAGGCCAGGCGATCATCGGCGGCTACGTTTATCACGGCAACGAGTTTGCCGTGGACCTCGGCGGCAAATATATATTCGGCGACAACGTCCAGAGGAAAGTCTGGGCGTTGGATGAGTCCACCAGTCCGCCGGGCAAAATCCTCCTCTGCACCATGCCCAAAGGTTCCGGCCCTAATTCGGGCAGTGACTACACCGGCCTCTCCTCGTTCGGCCTGGACCAGAACAACGAGCTTTACATCTGCCAGATGAGCAGCGTCGGCGGCCAGATTTACAAGCTGGCGCGGTCGGGTCCACCCCCGGCCAGCCGCCCATTCCCGCCGCTGCGCTCCCAAACCGGCGCTTTTCAGGACGCGGCTTCGCTCACTCCCAACACCAACCTCATTCCTTATACCGTCAATTCCCCGCTCTGGTCCGACGGCGCGGTCAAGCATCGTTGGATGGCCCTGCCGACCAATTCGACGATCCACTTTACCCCCACTGGCGAATGGAGTTTCCCCAACGGCACGGTTTTCGTGAAGCACTTCGACCTGCCCGTGGACGAGACCAATCCAAATATTCTGAGACGTTTGGAGACCCGCCTGCTGGTTCGCGACACGAATGCCGCTGTTTATGGCATCACCTATAAATGGCGCACCAATTACACCGATGCCGACATCGTCACCAACGCCTTGACGGAAGATATCGTCATCAACACGGGCACGGGCACCCGCACGCAGCAATGGTTCTATCCCGGGCCGCTGGATTGCCTGCGTTGCCATACGCCCGCGGCCAACTATGTGCTGGGAGTCAAGACCCGGCAACTTAACGGTAACTTCCCTTACGCCGGTTCGGGCGTGACTGACAACCAATTGCGCGCCTGGAACCACATCGGCTTGTTTGATGCCACGCTGGACGAAAGCAATGTCGCCAATTACGACAAACTCGTCAGTGTCACGAACACGACCGCTCCCATCGGCTCTCGCGTTCGTTCCTACCTGGACTCGAATTGCTCCCAGTGTCATCGTCCGGGCGGCGTCCCGGCGTTTTGGGACGCGCGCTATGACACGCCGCTGGCCAGCCAAAGCATCATCAACGGTACGGTGGCCAATACCCTCGGCGTCCCCGGCGCCAAAGTGGTCGTGCCGCAGGATCTCTCGAAGTCCATCATGTATTTGCGCGTGAACACGCTTGATACGTTCAAGATGCCGCCGCTGGCCCGGAATCGAATCGATACCAATGCCGTGGCGGCCCTCGCTCAATGGATCAACAGCTTCGTGGGACTCACCATTTCAGCCATACCTGATGTCACGGTCGCCACCAACGGTTCGACCGGGCCGATTGCCTTCACGATCGGTGACGGGATAACGCCGCCCGGTGCGCTGTCGTTGTCAGCCGCCTCATCGAACCCAACTCTTGTGCCTGCCGCGAACATCGTTTTCGGCGGGAGCGGTTCCAACCGGACGGTCACGGTCATGCCCGCCGCCAATCAAGGCGGCACCACGACGATCACCATCAGCGTTAGTAACGGCCAGGTTGTCGCCAGTGAAACCTTTGACCTCACTGTTCTGGGAGCCATGGTTGCGTATTACAGATTCGAGGGCGACGCGCTGGACAGCAGCGGGCAGGGCAACCACGGCACGACGAATGGCGGGGTGGCTTTCGTCACCGGCAAAATTGGTCCCAAGGCCCTCAGCACCGATGGCGTCAGCGGTTACGTGCAAACGCCTTTTTCCGTCCTGAGCGATTTCACGATTACCTTGTGGGTGAAGACCACCGCCATCGGTGGCGCAGGCCAATGGTGGGCGGGTAAAGGGCTCGTGGATGGCGAGGTGACTGGATCGGCTGACGACTTCGGCACCGCGCTGGTGAACAATTCCTTCGCCTTTGGGATGGGCAATCCGGACACGACCATCAGTTCGACCACCGCCATCAATGACGGTTATTGGCATCACGTGGCGGCCACGCGCAACTCAGCCAACGGGCAAATGAAGTTTTATGTGGATGGAGCGCTTCAGGCGACGGGCACAGGTTCGACTGCGTCCCGCACCGCGCCGCCTTTCCTGCGTATCGGCAGCCTGCAGACCGGCTCCGTCGCCGGGTTCTTGGCTGGCTCGCTCGATGAGGTGAGGCTCTATAATTACGTTCTGAATGCCGCTCAGATCAGTGCGCTGGCCAATACACCGCCGGTGCTGGCGGCGATTTCCGACCGGGTGATCCTGGCGGGCACGTCCTTGTTGATCACGAACACCG
Organism: Pedosphaera sp.; assembly: GCA_028293465.1. Taxonomy (GTDB): domain Bacteria; phylum Verrucomicrobiota; class Verrucomicrobiia; order Limisphaerales; family Pedosphaeraceae; genus JAQGOT01. The sequence continues at coordinate 11,456 of JAQGOT010000622.1, forward strand.
CGACCGATGCGGAAGCCCCGCCGCAGGTCCTGAGCTACAGTTTGATCGGTCCGGTGCCGCCGCCTGCGGGTGCGGGCATTAATGGCAGCAACGGACTTTTTGCCTGGCGTCCGGCCATGGCCCAGGCGGGCACGACCAACCTGCTGACCATCCAGGTTTCCGACAACGGCATCCCCAGCTTGAGCGCCACCCAAAGCTTCTTTGTGACAGTGAACCGGCCGGTGCGGCCAGGCTTGACGAGCGCGTCAATCACCAATGGCCAATTCGAGCTGCTCATCTCGGGCGATGTCGGGCCGGACTACACGGTGCAGGTCTCGACCAATCTGTTGAATTGGACGGCGCTCTGGACCACCAACCCGCCAGCGCTTCCGTTTATGATTTCGGATCCGGGCGTCTCCAACTACCCGCAGCGGTTCTACCGGGTGCTGCTTGGACCGTAGAAGCGGTCGCTGGTGCTCTCAATAGCCAGGGTCTGCCACGCTGCTTTTTCTTCCAACAAAGCGCGTTTCCGTCCCACACCCCAACGGTAACTGGAGCCCCAGACCGCCCCATTTGGTGGCGCGCCAAGCACCTAGCGCCGCCTGGGGTGAACACCCCATGGGCCGGCATACCGAGTCTTGATGTAATCCAGCGGCTTTCGGAGTCCAAGCTGTTCCAAAGTCACGGTAATCCAAATGTCAACAGGCTCTTCCAATAACGGCGCCGTCGGTGGCGGGTTGCGAGGAGGAAGGAACCTGGCGCGTAATTGCGCACGAATCCAGAACGGCACGCCACAACCCCTGCATATCACTGACCATGTTCATTACAAGCGAGGCCGAATCCTTCCCGCCACCGGCCCTCAAGCCGGCACGGGCAGTGCGGGGAGCAGACCGCCTGAATCTACTGCGTGATCTGAACTGGGCCTTGAGCCTTTTCCTGGTCGGTGTGGGCGCCAAGTTCTTCCTGATTTTCCGGTTTGGAACTTCACTGCCGTTCTTGGATCAGTGGGACGCCGAGGCAAGGGCCCTTTACCTTCCTTACCTCAACGGTAAATTATCGCTTTCCCTACTCTTCCAACCGCATGTTGAGCACCGGATTTTCTTCACGCGGATTTATGATCTCGTCCTGTTTCTGCTGAACGGGCAGTGGGATGGTCGGCTGCAAATGGTTACCAAAGCCGTCCTGCATTGCGCCGCCATTACGGGCTTGGGCTGGTTGCTGGTCCGTCTGATCGGCCGTAACCTTTGGCCGTGGATCTGGTTGCCGTTGGCCCTGGCGCTGGCGCTCCCGTTCGCCTGGGAGAACACCCTGGCCGGATTTCAATCCCAGTTTTATTTCCTGCTGATCTTCTCCACGCTGACCATCTGGTTGCTGGGCCTCAGCGAGCCGCTGTCGGTCCGCTGGTGGCTGGGTGTGGCAAGCGCCATCGCCGCCTTGTTCACGACGGGCTCGGGCGTGCTCGCCTCCGCCGCGGTGTTCGTCCTGGTCGTCCTCGACATGGTGAAGGAGAAGCGCGTTCTGCGGCGGTATCTGCCCGTTCTCGCCGTCTGCACCCTGATTGGCGTCACCGGAATTCTTCTGAAGCCGCACGTTCCCCAAACAGACTACTTGAAAGCTCATTCCTCGGGCGATTTCCTCGTTGCCTTCGCCAGAAACATTGCCTGGCCGCGGATCAGGCATCCCTACCTCTCTATCTGCAACCTGCTCCCGCTCCTCTGGCTCGCAGCAGTGTATCTCCACTCTCGGAAAAAAAATCTCTCCGCGGAAAAGATGATCCTTGGAATGAGCGCCTGGGTCTTTCTGCAGGCGATGGCGGCGGCTTATTCGCGCGGCATCGGTGGCGCTGCTCCCGCTTCGCGTTACATGGATTCCTCCAGCCTCATCATGATGGTCAACTGGCTGAGTTTCGCCTGCCTCCTGTCGCGTCACCTTCGGTCGTCCTGGTTTTACAAACTCGCGATGGTATTCGCCGTCGTCTGGGCGGCTGATTGTCTTCTCGGGCTCTGGCAACTCAATCTCAACGCCTGGAACGAATCCATTCCTGAGCGGCGTTGCGATCAGCGGGTCTGGCTGAAAACCGCCCGCGCCTTCCTGGCCACGGATGATCCGCACGTCTTTGATCGCAAGCGGTTCAGCGAGAGACTCCATCCCCGTCCGCAGCCGCTCGCCTCCCTGCTGCGCCAACCGCAAATCCGCCATCTTCTACCCGCCTGTGTTCGCAACCCCCTGCGCGTGATCCCGGCAAACCTTCGAGACGCGACATTCGTTCCGCTCAACGACGCAAATACCCATTGGGACACGCCCACCGGACCGGGTTGGATTTCCGCGTCCGGAACGAATGTCGCCGGCGGCCATTTCGAGAGCCGGCCGCTCGGCCCCAGCAGCCTGCCTTACCTGGAATTTCCCGTCGCCGGTGATTTCTCCACGCCGGGCGTTTCCCTCGGCCTGCTTGACCTCGCCACCGGCCGCACGATCCCGATCAGACCGTCCCAATCAGCAACGGAACCATGGCAGACCGTTAGCGTGAAGGCGCCGGTCGGCAAGTTCGAAATCGTGGCGGCAAACACAAGCCAAGCCGCCTGGTTTGCCTTCAAGGAACCGCGGGAGGTGGGGCGCTTCTCGGAATGGGCAGTTCGAATTCTGGCAGCGTGGAAGCTGTTCCTATTGGCCGGGCTTGCCTGCCTCCTTTTAAACGTGGCGCTGCTCGTGACTCGTCGAAGGCAGGCCCGTTTAGGACTGTAACCGCTACGTCCACAACTGGCGGTCGAGGGAGCGGTATTGGATGGCTTCGGAGACGTGTTCGCTGGCGATGGATTCGGAGCCGGCCAGGTCGGCGATGGTGCGGGCGACTTTGAGGATGCGGTCGTAGGCACGGGCGCTCAGGTTGAGATCGGCCATGGCGA
>JAQGOT010000645.1 GCA_028293465.1 Pedosphaera sp.
GCGGGACAAAGGAAGCCAGACACCTCAGAATGGCCGCAATCGAATCGTGGAGAGAAGTCGGTACGGCAGAATCCCCTGGCGGTGAAGCCGCCGGGGGATGAGGGTCAATGGGCAGTTCGCGGTTGACCAGACTTTACGTGATAACGGTCACGGTATTCGGGAATTGGGCGCGGTAGGCATCGGTGAGATTCGTGATCTGCTTGGGGTTGGATCGCAACGCCGCAGACTTGAGCAGAGCCATTTTACTTTCGTAACGCAGCTCCTTCTGTCCAGAGAACAGTGTCTTAGCCTTGGCGTTGCGGTCAAAGTCGCGCTCAGGGATAAACGTGGTTCTCGCTCGCTCGCTGGCAAACTCGACGATCTGCTTGCAGCCGCTCGGTGAGAGTTCCAATGAGACGCGGTCAATCAGGCCGTTGAGAGCGACGGCGGCCGGGAATATGCCGCTGCCGTTGGGAGTGGGGTAGGAAACCCATGAGCCCTTGCGGTAAACAAACTGCATGTCCAGCAGTGAGTTGGCGGTCGTGTCCGCTTTGTCGCTCGCGTAATCGCCGTCCGAATACGGCACCTCGAACATGGCGGAACCGTCCTGCGGTACAACCATCTGTGCGTAGAGCCCGCCCACCGTCTCGCACTCAATCGCCACAATGGCGAGTTGGAGGACGGTCAGGAAAGCCGTGAGGGCCAACCGGATGGCGCGGGCGACACGCCGGACGCTGGCGCGGGTGGCTTCGTCGTATTTGCGGATCTTAGGATCGATTGCCGGCAGGACTCCGATCAAAGCGGCCACTCCGAGATTCAAGCAGGGCAGGAACAGAACGGCGAAGGTTTTGTTGGCATAGCCGTCGATTTGCCATTGGGCGTTCCAATGGACGGGCATGCGTGCGGGGATCTGGTTCCAGAACAAGGCGGCGGCGAGGAAAGGTGCCGCCAACACCAGAATTTGAGGCCATTCTGCTTTTAGCGTTTTCATCAAAGGGATGGTTTTAAAATTACACCTTGTCATTAAAGATTTAACCGACCGGGGGTGAAGTCAAACCTGCAGCCGCGCTCCCGCAGCAGGGGTTGCCAGTTCACCCGGGCGGCAAATTACTTTTTGCTCACGGAGGCCGGCCTGGTCTGGTATTCCAAAGGCTGTGCATATCGAAAGCTTGGAAGGTTTGACGCGGGTGTTGCAGGCGAGCATTTCGCCAGTGGCCCTGGTATCGGGAGTGGGTTTGCTGATTCTCTCACAAACCAACCGTTTCAGCCGGGTAACGGACCGGCTGCGCGAGTTGTCCCGCGAGGCGCAGGAGAGCCCGGGGCAACATCCGGAACTCGGACGCCAGATCGTGATTTTCAACCAGCGAGCGCGTCTGTTGCGGATGGCCATCGGCAGCGCCTTGCTTTGCGCGCTGCTGGCGAGCGTGATGGTGCTGGTGGTGTTCGCGATTGCGGTGCTGGACTTTCAGGCTTACCTGCTGGTCCTCTTGCTCTTCGCCCTGAGCCTGCTGGCGTTGATCAGTTCGCTGATTCTGTTTCTCCGAGATACTCATCTGGCGATGAGGGCGGTGGAGCATGTGTTGCTGGATTACGAGAATCACCAGGGGCATGGAAGTCGTCGGGCGACGTAACTTTGTTGGGGAACAACATCAATCACCCGAATGATTCCGGGCATTGGATTTACTTCCAGGTGCTGAGCCAGCTTGGCCTTTAAACTCTGGCAGGCGGCGGGGCGGTGGCACACCGTGTCGCGCCCACCCGATGGAGGCGGCTGCGAGGCGGAATGGCTCGCGCTCCGGCAGAGGACGACGGCAAGTCCCCTGCTCCACTCCCCAGCTTATGGCTTACGGCTTGGCGTGATTGCTGTTGGCGAGCTTGCGTTTGGCCAGGGAGGATTTCAGAAAAGTGTCGGGAGCGGCCTGCTGCCAGGCGGTAAACCACAAGTTGCCCAGTTCCTGCCCCCCGGCCACCAACTGGGCCGTGAGGAAGGCCTTGCCTTCGTGGCCGACTTCACCTTCGCCGGAGAGCTTGCCTTCCTTGTCGAGTTTGTAGAGCGGTTCCACCAATTTGTGTTGGTCGATAATGTAAGCCAGAGCCTGCGGGAAGACCGTGCCACCTTTTCCAGTCTTGATGGTTTGCGCCGACTGGATGCGGGGCCGCAGTTCCTCAAGGGTGACGCCGCCGATCTTATGAAAGTAGCCGCCGTCAATCCAACTGTGAAAACCTTTATCGGTCTTGTATTGGTTGGGATTCTCACCGACCCAACCGTGGTGATATTTGGTGGTGTGCAAAGGTTGGGCGGCATCACCGACGTAATGCCCCATCACGCCCATGATATAGAGAATGTTTTGTTGTGCGTTGGCAATTTCTTCGGGCGTGCCATCCTCGATGAAGGTCTTGAGATAGGCGAAACCGGACTTGAGCTTGTCATAGTTTTCGGCGATCGCCCACGGCAGGAAGCCAACGAGTTGACGGGTATGGTCGAAATTCGCTTCGGGATCAATGGGGAGAAAGCGATCGGGATGCGCGGCGCGCCCGAGGGCCAGTTGGGCGGTGAAATCGTGGCGAAAAGGAGTCAGCGTATGCATGTCGAGGCCGAAGGGATCGAGTTCGTCAAGATCGATATAATGATCCGGACCGTTGCAGTGACCCAAGTCGGGGGTGTTGCGCCAGCGATCGGGCTCACCGGCGAGGAAAGCCACGCGTTCGAGGCCGGCCGGGGCCAGCGCGAACGCGGGAAAGTTCGTGGGCAGCGAGGCGAGGGCGAGTTGGTTGACGAGCCGGTGGCCTTCATAATCCCAAGCCCGGCATTCCTGCGAGCCAAGACCAACAACCAGGATCAATACGGACAACGGTGCGAATATTTTTTTCATGGCTTGCTTGATAACTTTGAAGGATAATAGGGTGCGGCCGGAAAAAGGCAAAAGCGAAAAGAGAAATTTAACGATAGGTTAACTTGTCCAAGGACCTTCCCGCAAACATGAAAATCTTCACCGACGAACGTTCCACCGGCTACTCCTCGCCCGGCCATCCGGAACGACCCGAGCGCATCAGCAGCAGCCTGGCGCGGCTGCGCAGCCAGACCGAGTTGCCGATCACCTGGGCTGAGCCTTTGCCAGCCGATGAGGCCGCCATCCGACGCGCCCACTCCGCCCGGCAGGTCGCCCGGCTCAATGAAGCAGCGGATTTCGATGCAGATACAGCGTACCATCCCGGCATCGCGGAGCACGCGCGTCGCTCGGTGGGCGCGGCTTTGGGTGCCTTAAAATCGGCCCAAGCCGGGGAAATGGCATTTAGTTTGATGCGGCCGCCAGGACATCACGCCACGCGCGAGCAAAGCATGGGCTTTTGCTACTTGAATAATATTGCTATCGCCGCGCTGGAAGCACGCGCCACCGGCGTTAAGAAAGTGGCGGTTTATGACTTTGATGTTCACCACGGCAACGGCACCGAAGATATCCTCATGGATCGGCCGGGCACCGCTTTCTTTTCCATCCACCAATTTCCCTGTTATCCCGGCACGGGCGCTGGGGACGTTGGCGACAATTGTTTCAATTATCCGGTCGCACCGGGAACACCACCCGGGCAATACCGTCAGATTCTTGCAAAAGCCCTCGAGGACTTGAAGGAGTTCAAACCTGATCTGGTCGCAGTCTCCGCGGGCTTCGATGCTTATGCCCGCGACCCACTGGCGCAAGAGACGCTGGAAGCGGAGGACTACCATTGGCTCGGACAATCGATCCGCAAGCTGGGGATTCCCACGTTCAGCCTGCTGGAAGGTGGCTATAGTGAGGATCTGCCGGAATTGATTCTGGCCTATCTGAAGGGGTTGGAAGGTTTATGATCAGAGCGGCCCTGCTCCCGATCTTGTGGTTGTGCGCGGGCTCGATTGCGCTGGCCGCTGAACCCCAAGCCAAGCCGACCCCGCCTGGAACAAACGCCGTTCCTTATCGACAGGAGTCCGCCAAACCGGTAATTGAATCCGCCACGATGAAGGTAGCTTTTAAACTGGGTGACACCACTGTCCATGCATTACTCCACCAGCGGATGAGCGCGCGGCCCACCATGGTGAATGTGCACGACGACGAGAACACGTCGGTCGAAGCGGGTAAAGCAAGCTTGGAAGAATATGGCGGACGGCTGATCGAACTCGTGCATTCGGGCGAACGGTTGATCAGTTTCAATTTCGATGGCCGGAGCCACGCGTTCGATCCCAATCGCATGTTTTCCGATGTGGGCATTACGGAGACCCTCAAAAGCCACAGCCGTTACTCGGCGGAGGCTCACGCGGAGATCAAAGCTTTTGCCACCCGATATTTGCAGCAGTTTGCGCTGGACCAGGAGCCGGTGATCATCGCTTTGCACAACACGGTTGACGGAACCTTTTCCGTGGATAGCTCTCTGCCCACGGCAACGCATGGTGCAAACGCTGCCTCCGTGAACGTCAGCCCCAACCGCAGCAAGTTCGATTTCTTCTACGTCACGGAAAAGACATTTTTTGATCACCTCCAGGCCAGGGATTTCAACGTGGTGTTTCAGGATAATCAGGGAGTGACCGACGATGGTTCACTTTCAGTTTACTTCGCGAAAAAGGGGATTCCCTACATCAACATTGAGGCGGGGATGCAGCATCTCACCAACCAAATTGAGATGGTGAAGGCGGTTCGCGAGATGCCTAACGGAATGAGCAAGTGAAACGGCCGCTC
>JAQGOT010000685.1 GCA_028293465.1 Pedosphaera sp.
GCTGGACCCGTTGTAGGTCAGAGTCCAGATGCGACCGGAATCGTTATCGCCAAAGATATATTTGCCGCCGAGATCCGTGGAAAACCTGGCGCCCCGATAAACGTAGCCGCCGATGACACAACCGTCCCCCTGATCGTGCGGGTAATCGTATACCGGCGGGGTATCTATTCCAATCAGCGGCGAAGGCATCGGCTTCGCACCTGGGTACGTTCCTTCCCAGTAACCCCATTGGTAGTTGTGCCCTTTTTGTATCAAATCCACCTCCTCGCGCACATCCTGACCCACATCGCCCAACCATATCTGGCCGGTCGGCGGATCGTACGTCATTCGATGCGGACTGCGCACGCCAATGGCCCAGAACTCTTCCAGCAGGTTGCCGTTGGCGTCCTGCCACGGATTATCATTCGGAACATAATAGTTTCCAGTCGAGCTGTTGGGCCAACCGGCGGGTGGTGACGCGGCGTCCTGCGGCTGGCGGCGGATGGGATGACTTTTCGTCGGGTCCTTATTTACATCGATGCGCAGCACCCCGGAAAACAGACTGCCGTTAATTTTTTGGGCCTGATTGTATTGGTCGCTCGCGCCGCCTTCGTCGCCGTTGCTGAGGTAAAGAAACCCGTCCGCGCCGAAGAACATGCCGCCCCCATTATGCCAAAGGTGCCGGTCAAAGAGGTTGATGAGGATTACTTCCGAATTGGGATCCGCCACTGACGAGCCGGCAGGCACGGTGAAGCGTGACAACCGGTTGTAGGCCAGGGTGGCGGCGGGTGGTCGAACCGTGGCCGAACCTTGGATGTTGCCCGGCATTTGAAATTGATAATAAACATAAACATATCCACGATTGGGTGATCCGGCCTGGCCATACTCCGGGTGAAAAGCAATGCCCAAGAGCCCGCAATCATCCCAACCCTGGGTTTTCGCGCTTAGATCCAAAAAAAGCGTTTTAGTGGTCGTATTCGGATCGTTCGCAAACGACCAGATGTAACCCTCGCGGCTGCAAACATATAGGCGGTTAGCGCCAGGCTCGAAGGTCAGGAAAGTTGGATCCTGAAAGGTCAGGTTGGGAAAGGCGTTTACTACGGTCCAATCACCCGTGGCAACCGAAGCCACTGGCGGGAGCTTGTTATTCAGGAACGCGCCGATTTGGTTGCGGGTATCCAAGCCATAGGTTTGGGCGGAGGCGGAGGCGGCCCAAAGGAGGGAGGAGATCTCAAACAGAGCAACCGTGCGAACGAGATGATTCATAAGTAATAGCTGATGGAGGGGTGAGTCGAACTCCATGGAAGTTCCACCATCCGAGTCTGGTCCTACCACAAGACGCCGTCCGGTAATCTCCTTGCTCCATCAACGAGACGAAATACTACCAAGGACCGTGGAAAATCCGAAATAGGGCGAAATGCCCGTTCTTTGGCTACTTACCCAGTAACCGGCCCGGTCACATAACAGCAACCAAGCCGGACTCGTGTGTCTCTCAGCCTGAGTGCCAAGGCGATTGCATCACCGCCCAACCGCATGGTGTCAGTTCAGGTGGAGGCAGGTTCTTGCCTATTGCATTCGACAGGGTTGTGTTAACTTTCTTGGTGAAAACGAAGCAGTTAGACTGTCACGTGTTAGTTGCTGATGATCTTCCGGACGATCTCACCCTCATAGCCCGGGCGCTGAAGGACATGACCCATTTTCGGGTCACGCACATGGCCCGAGATGGCGAGGAGGTGATTGAATATCTGGAGGGCAGGGCACATTATGCCGACCGCCAGCGTTATCCTTTTCCACAACTGTTGATTCTTGACCTGAAAATGCCACGCGTGGACGGCTTCGGCGTCCTTCGTTGGGTGCAGGCCCATGCCCGTCGCGCGCTCGTGGTGGTTGCGCTCACCGGTTCGAACAACCCGGAGGATGAGGAGCTGGCCAAGGGGCTGGGCGCCGATGCTGTCTTTACCAAACCGGTCGGGTTGCAGCCAATTCGCGAGATGGTGAGCCGCATCGAGCAGTTCATGCTTACGGCACCCAAGGGAGTTAACTGCTGACTGCCCACGTCGTGCCGGTGTAAGCGGGCGAAATCTTTGATCTGCCAATTTTGAACGAAACTTCAGGAAAGTGTCCAAGAATCCACATCAACAAACACCGCCACCGATCGCTTCCCCTCATCCAAAACAAATTCTTTCCCTCGCTTTTTTGCGGAGTCTGCATGACGGTAAAACTGTTTATGAGACAAGAGGACAAAAAATATCAGGTCCTCATCGCCGATGATTGCATCGAGGATTGTATCCTGCTCAAGCATGCGTTGAGGCAAACCGCGACTTTGGAAACGGTGACCACGGTGGCCGATGGCCAGCAAGCGCTGGCCTATTGTCAGCAACCGCATGGCTTTGGCGGGGAGTCCCAACAGGCAGCCCCGGACGTCGTCATCATGGAAATGAAGATGCCGTGTCAGGATGGTTCACCGCTGCTGCAGGCACTGCAAACCCGGAGCATCGCCCGGCCTTTGCTCGTCGTGATGGCAAGCTGCCCGTTGCCATCGGATCAACAGGAGGCCGTGCGACTGGGTGCGGATGCCTTCTTTGCCAAACCGCACTTTCATAAAGAGCTTATCCGCATGGCGCGGGAAATCGAGCAACTCACCTGGCTCGCCAACCGCTCCGAGGGCTGTCAAACCGGCTGAGTTGCGCCCGCCGGAGGGGTGATTCATGGGCCAACCGCTGACACTCCTCGCAGGCAAGACAGTGTGATCAAAAAATTTCGTTTATGAAGAAAATGCTGCTGGTTGAAGACGAGTCCGATGACGCCTTTCTCGTGAAGCGAGCGTTTGAGCGTGCGAATATTCCTTGTGCGGTACAGATCGTTACCGATGGAGACAAGGCGGTCGAATACCTGTCTGATACCGATCGCATCCATCATCCGTTACCCGATCTTATTCTGCTCGATATCAAATTGCCGCGTCGCAACGGCATCGAGGTCCTGCATTGGATCCGCTCGCAGCCTCATCTGGATTGCCTGCCCGTGGTTATGCTTACCAATTCTGATGAGCCCCAGTTTATCGGGCGAGCCTACCGGGAGGGGGCCAACTCGTATCTGGTCAAGCCGATCAAATTCCAGGAGTTGGAGCAGATGCTTCCCGTGCTGGTGAATTACTGGCTCAAGGTGAACACCGTCGAGTAATTGTTGGAATCGGTGAGCGATGCGGGCGGCAAGCGGGGTCTTCACCCACGAGCGGAAGGCGACCGCGCGTGTTAAAAAGCCCATGATGCAAAACAGCAAAAATTCAGACCGGCTGCCCAACGCCGCCGAGCGGAAGAAAATTTCGGACCACGCCAAACAAACCCTGGCCCAAGCCTGGGCGCTTCGGGATTACCTGGATGAGTGGGAAATCAGGATGGACGTTTCAGCCTTGGGAAAAGCCGCTCGTCAGGGTGTTCGGGAGAGAATGCCAGGGCCTGCCAACCAGCCTTGAAGCGGGTTGGCTAAGAGCAGGAGCCTTGAATGACTTCGTGAACAAAGCGGAGTTTATCCAAGGCGCGCGCGGACAACACAAAAGGATACAAATCGGGCAGCCCCATGCCCCGGTTCAGTGAATTGAGCGCGTAGGTGAGCGGAAACCAAGGGCCGATCAGCCGGTCAAAACCAGTCCGATAGTTTAAGAGTTCTGTCGTATCAGCCGGCAGGCGCTGGTTATTAACATGGCCATGGGTCGGTTTGACCGTGATGCCGAAGTCGGCCGCGGTTTCCATGGTGTCAACCATGTGCAGATAATGCGCCCACGTTTCCGCCCAATCCTCCCACGGATGGGCGCTGGCGTAAGGACTGACGCTGCGTATCGACCAGTCGGGGTGGGGGCCTTGCTGATAATAGGTCTGGAGCGCGTCGGAGTAATCCAGTGATTCGTCTCCGAACAAGGTGCGGAAACGAGGGAGCCAGCGGCTGTTGGCGATGATTCGATCCCAGTAGTAGTGGGCGACTTCGTGCCGCAAGTGCCCCAGCAACGTGCGATACGGCTCATGCAGGCGAATGCGCTGCCGCTCACGCTCGGCATCGTCGGCCTCGGTGATGTTGATGGTGATCAAACCATCACTGTGACTCGTCGGCACGGGTGGTTCACCGGCGAAATTGCCGAGAAATGCGAACCGCAACGCGTGAATATTTTCCGCGGGCACGCCTTCGAGCGGCAGGCCGAGGCGGAGCAAGGTGTAAATGACGCGGCGCTTCGCGAGTTCAAGTTTGTGCCAGCGCTCGTGGTTTTCCGGCACGGTGAGGTCCGGGATGGTCTGGTTGAGCCGGCAAGCCACGCAAAAAGGATCCGGATCATCGATGGGTATCACCCAATTGCAGATTTGATGTTGGGCGCCATTGGCGCATTGACGATAAAGCCGGCCTTTTGCCGCCGCCGCCAGCGCGCGCCATGAGTTGTCATCCGTGGGTTCCAGCGTGCCGAGATCATCGAGATCGGGCAGAAAGCCGAGCGTGTGGCCGCATTTCACGCATTGCACGTTCTCAAAAAAGACCAGATTGCCACATTGATCACAA